>JAZSAA010000488.1:0-4692 GCA_045601625.1 Clostridia bacterium
ACCATGGACCTGGACGACTTTATTAAAACCGTAGTGTCGGTTTGCGACGCGGTGAAGGGCAAGAAGCACAGCAAAAAGACCGTTAACCTGTCCTTCGACGAATGGAACGTGTGGTACCACTCCAACGCGCAGGACGAGGAGATCAAGAAGCGGGACCGCTGGGGCCAGGCCCTGCCGCTGCTGGAGGACATATACAACTTCGAGGACGTGCTGCTGGCGGGCAGCATGCTCATCACCTTCCTGCGCAACGCGGACCGGGTGAAGATCGCCTGCCTGGCCCAGCTGGTGAACGTCATCGCCCCCATCATGACCCGCAACGGCGGCGGATGCTGGGCCCAGACCATCTACTGGCCGTTCCTGCACGCCTCGAGGTACGGTCGCGGCACGGCGCTGAAGGCGCTGGTGGATACGCCGGTGTACGATTGCAGCGATTACGAGGCCGTGCCGGTGATCGACGCCACGGCCACCCTGGCCGACGACGGCAGCGTGACCGTGTTCTGCGTGAACCGGGACATGGCAGAGGACTTCTGCCTGGATATCGACCTGCGCGCCTTCGGCGATATGCGTCTGGACGAGCACATCCTGCTGCACCACGACGACACCAAGGCCGTGAACACCGAGGAAAACCCGATGAACGTGGCTCCCGCGGCCGGTCCGGGCGGCAAGGTGGAGGACGGTCGTGCCCGGATCGCCGTTCCCGCGCTGAGCTGGAACGTGCTGCGGTTCGTGAAAAAATAAACGGGAGAAGGACAGACCCATGCTGAACCTCTACCGCCGCCTTTCCGCCCTCGACCCCGGCGCGCGCAACGTCGTGATGACGGTGGTCGAAGGGGCGGATTTCGGGGACAAATGCCTGCTGTCAGGCGGCGCGCTGCTGTGGGAGCAGGACGACGGCGGCTTTTTCGCCCGGAACCTCGAAACGGTAAGGGCCGTGGACCGGGACGGCGTGCTGGAAATCGGGGGGCAGAGGGTCTTCTGCGAGCTGCCGGGCGGCGAAAAGCGGCTGGTGGTCTGCGGCGGCGGACACGTCTCGATCCCGGTCATCCGCATCGCCCGGCTGCTGGGCCTTCCCGTCACCGTGCTGGAGGATCGCCCCGCCTTCGCGGAGAAAGCCCGGGAGGCGGGGGCCGACCGGGTGATCTGCGCGCCCTTCGACGAGGGCCTTGAGCAGATCCCCGGTGACCCGGATACCTATTTCGTCATCGTTACCCGGGGCCACGGCTGTGACATCCTGTGCCTCGAGGCCATCAGCCGCAAGCCCCACGCCTACATCGGCATGATCGGCTCCCGGCGTCGGGTGGCGCTGGTGCGGGAATACCTGGTCGGTGAGAAGGGCTGTGACCCGGCGGTAATCGGCGCGGTGCACATGCCCATCGGGCTGGACATCGGCGCGCAGACGCCGGAGGAGATCGCCGTCGCCATCATGGCCGAGGTCATCGGGGTAAAGAACCGCGGCGGAAGAAACGCCCCGTGGCCGAGGGCGCTGCTGGACGCGATCCTCGACCCCGAAGCCCGGGAGACGCCCAGGGCCCTGGCCACCGTGGTGGAGCGCCGGGGCAGCGCGCCCAGGGGACCCGGCGCGCGGATGCTGGTGTGGCCGGACGGGCGCACCCTGGGCACCGTCGGCGGCGGACAGGTGGAGCACGAGGTGACCCAGACGGCGCTTCGTTGCCTGCGCGCCGGGGAGACGTCTCCCTGCCTGTATCGGGCCATGCTCGATGCCGACGTCGCCGCCCTGGACGGCATGGCCTGCGGCGGCGAGGTGGCCGTGCTCATCGAATTGATCGGTTGAAAAGGCGCAAACCCGGCCGTAAAGCCAGCGGGGTTGCGCCTTTCAATAATATCATGGCAGTAAAGCCTGCCGGGGGGTGTTTGACCGTGAGGAAGACCCTGACCCTGCTGCTGGCGCTGGCGATGCTGGCCGGCGGCCTCGGCGCGATGTCGGAGAGCGAGATCGTCGTGTTCGCCGCCGCGTCCCTGACCGAGACCCTGATCGAAAACGCCGCGCGCTACATGGAAGCCCATCCGGACGTCGCCGTCGTCTGTAATTTCGACTCGTCCGGCACCCTCAAGACCCAGATCCAGGAGGGCGCGGACTGCGCCCTGTTCATCGCGGCGGCGCAGAAGCAGATGGACCAGCTGGACATCGAAGCCCCCGCCGTGGTGAACACCGAGGGACTGGACTTCGTGGACCATGCGACCCGCGTGGACCTGCTGGAGAACCGGGTGACGCTGGCCGTGCCCGAGGGCAACCCGAGGGGCATCGAGGGCTTCGACCAGCTGGCGGAACTGTTGAAGGACGGGGACGTGCTGCTGGCCGTCGGCAACAGCGACGTGCCCGTGGGCCAGTACACCCGGAGGATCTTTGAATACTACGGCATCGACGAGGCCGCCGTCGCGGGCAGGCTGACCTACGGCTCCAACGTCAAGGAGGTCACCACCCAGGTGGCCGAGCATTCCGTGGACTGCGGCGTCATCTACGGCACGGACGCTTTTTCGGCAAACCTGACCGTCGTGGACGAGGCCACCGAGGCGATGTGCGGTGGCCGGGTGGTGTATCCCGCCGCGGTGCTCAAAACCGCCGCCAATCCCGAAGCTGCCGCGGATTTCCTGGCCTTCCTGCAAACGGATGTATGCGGGGAGGTGTTTGCCGCCGTGGGCTTCACGCCATTGACAAACTGACGGGTCGGGATTGTAGCGGCGGCGCCTGCGCCGCCATGTCGGTGGTCGGAGGGCCGCCGCTGCATCTGTTTGTAATAGGGAGGCTTCGATTCATCCATGCTTTCACAGCTTGCGACGACGGACTGGTTTCCGCTGTTCAACTCCCTGCGCATCGCGGCCATCGCCAGTGTACTGGTGTTCTTCCTGGGCATCGGCTGCGCCCATTGGGCGGCGAAGCTGCCCCGGCCTGTCAAGGGCGCGCTGGACGTGGTGCTGACGCTGCCCCTGGTGTTGCCGCCCACGGTGTGCGGCTATTTCCTGTTGATGCTGGTGGGGGTGCGGCGGCCTCTGGGGGCGCTGCTGGACCGGGCGGGCATCCGCTTCGTCATGACCTGGCAGGGCGGCGTGCTGGCGGCGGTAGTGGTGGCCTTCCCGCTGATGTACCGCACTGCACGGGGGGCCTTCGAGGCCTTTGACGAGACGCTGTCCTGGTCCGGGCAGACCCTGGGGCTGGGCAACGCCTTCATCTTTTGGCGAATCCGAATGCCGGCGTGCAGGCAGGGCATACTGGCCGGCTTCGTGCTGGCCTTCGCCCGGGCGCTGGGGGAGTATGGCGCGACCTCGATGCTGGTGGGCTATACCCCCGGCAGGACGGCCACCATCTCCACCACGGTCTACCAGCTCTACCGCACCAACGACGACGCCGGGGCCCTCAAGTGGGTGCTGGTGAACCTGGCCATCAGCGCGTCGGTGCTGATGGCGGTGAACCTGCTGGAAGGAAGGCGGAAAAAGGCGGTGGTTCGATGAGCCTGGCGGTGGACATCGAAAAGCGGCGGGGGGATTTCAGGCTTTGCGCCCGCTTTGAGTGCGGGGAGGGGATCACCGGCCTGCTGGGGCCCTCCGGCTGCGGCAAGAGCATGACGCTGAAGTGTATCGCCGGCATCGAGCGGCCCGACCGGGGGCGGATCGCGCTGGACGGCCGTGTGCTGTTCGATTCCGAGGCACACATCGACCTGAAGCCGCAGGAGCGGCGGGTGGGCTATCTGTTCCAGAACTACGCGCTGTTTCCCAACATGACCGTCCGGCAGAACCTGCTGTGCGGCCTGTGCCACGAACGGGACGGGGACAAAAAGAAAAGAGCCCTGGACGAGGCCCTTGATCTGTTCCAGCTGCGCGAGCTGGAGCGGCATAAGCCCCACCAGCTCTCCGGCGGGCAGCAGCAGCGGGTGGCGCTGGCCCGGCTGCTGGTGAACCGGCCCGCGCTGCTGCTGTTGGACGAGCCCTTCTCGGCGCTGGACGCTCACCTGCGCCTGCGGCTTCAGATTGGGATGCTGGATATCCTGCGCGAGTACGGCCAGCCGGCTCTGCTGGTGACCCACGACCGCAACGAGGCGTATCGCATGTGCGACAGGATCGCCGTGATGTCGGAGGGCGTGGCGTCGCAGCCCGTGGACACCAAGCGGCTCTTCGCTGACCCAAGCACGGTGTCCGCGGCGGCGCTGACCGGCTGCAAGAACATCACCCCTGCCCGCCGGGTGGGGGAGCGCCGGCTGTACGCGCCGGAGTGGGACGTCACACTGGAAACCGCGCTGCCCGTACCCAGGGACGTGACCCACGTGGGCATACGCGCCCACTACTTCGGGCAGAAGGTCGCCCCGAACCGCTTCCCCGTGACCTTCTGCAGCAGCATGGAGGAGCCCTTTGAATGGGTGCTGGAGTTCCGCTACGCCGGCCAGACGCCGGAAAGCCTGCCCCTCTGGTGGCGCATCCCCAAGGAGAAGCGCCCCCAGCCCCTGCCCGAGGCCCTGGGCGTCGCCCCGGCGAATGTGCTGCCGCTGAGGGAAGGGTAAATTCTGATTTATCGAGCTGAGCTCGATAAATCTGAATTTGAGTATTTAGTATTTAGTATTTAGTGGTTAGTATTTAGTGGTGGTGCAAATCCCTACGGGATTTGTTTGATTATAAGGAAACGGTAGAGGCTTCAACGTTTCTTGATCCCTTGAATCAAAAGAAATCCGTTAGGATTTCCTC
>JAZSAA010000489.1:0-2767 GCA_045601625.1 Clostridia bacterium
AGGACCAGACGCCCTTGACCATCTGCATCGGCAGCACCGTCAGGTTCTGGCCCATGCTCAGCAGGCACAGCACCGTGGAAATGCCAACGGAGTAGGCGATGGGGAACCGCAGGAAGACCATGACCAGGAAGCTTCCCAGCAAAATCAGGGTGGACAGATTTTCGCCGCTCATTATGCCTGAGCCTCCCTTCCGATATTGTCGTCGGGTTTGTAGAATTCCTCGATGCGCAGGAACACCTGCTCCAGCTCGAAGATGATCATGCCCAGGCCGGCGATGGCCACAGGCAGATACATCCAGATCTGGCTGAGGGTGGGAATGGAGGAATACTTGGCGAACTTGGCGATGTTGCCGTTGGGATCGATCACCTTCGCGCCCTGCACCAGCAGGATCACGCCCAGGATCAGCACGGCGATGTCGGCCAGCAGGTCCAGCACCAGCAGCACCTTGCGGGGCAGGTACTTGTCGAAAGCGGTCATGCGGATGTGGCTGCGCTTGCGGATGGCCAGCGTGGCCGAAAGCACCGCCATGTAGACCATGAAGGTCAGTATGATCTCCTCCGACCAGTGGGGATCACTGATAAAGGAAACGTAGCGTCCCAGCACGGACCACGAGGTGATCACGATATCCGCAATCAGCAACAGCTTGCAGATAAACAGCATGATCTTGTAAGCCCAGTCGTAGACGGGCCGGATCTTTTCCAGTTTCTGGAAAAAAGCAGGCATTTATAAAGCCTCCTCTTCAGAGATTTTGAAAAGGGAAAAAACCGGGGGGGCAGGGCTCAATCCCTGCGCCCCCCGGTGGGTTGATGTCGCTCAGGCTGTATCAATATGGGAATTACTGCAGAGCCATGATCTGCTCGTAGATGTCCTCCATGCCGGCGATGTTGGCAGTCAGCACATCCTTGGTGGCCTCGGCCCAGGGGGTCTTATCCTCGACCTCGATGACGGTGGCGCCGCCCTCGATCAGGGTCTTCTCGGCCTCTTCCTGCTTCGTGGTGACGGACTCCTTGCAAACCTGCATCGCGTAGTCGGCGGCTTCCTGCACCATGGCCTTCTGCTCGTCGGTCAGCTTCTCCAGAGCAGCGTCGGTGGCGATCAGCTCGATGGTGCCCAGGGTGTGGCCGTCCTTCAGCAGATAGGGGGCAACCTCCTGGAAGGAGTTGGACAGGTAGTTGGTGATGGGCTGCTCGGCGGCATCGACAACGCCGGTCTGCAGCGCGCTGTACAGCTCGCCGAAGGACACGGTGGTAGCGGCGGCGCCCAGGCCGGAAACCATGCCGGTCATGATCGGGTCGTCAGAGACGCGGATCTTCAGGCCCTTCAGGTCTTCGATGGTATGGGCTTCGTTCTTCAGGAAGAAGTGACGGAAGCCTTCTTCGCCGTAGGCCAGGCCGTTGAAGGGCAGGCCGACCTCCTTGGGCTCGGCCAGGAAATCCTTGGCCAGGTCGCTGGCGACGAAATTCCAGTAATGATCCTCACTGGTGAACACATAGGGCAGGGTCAGGAAGACGCTCTTCTTGGCGCCGTACTGGTTCAGCGCGAAGGCGGAAATGCGGACGATATCCACGGAGGTATCGCCGCCCAGGATGTTGGCCAGGACGGTCTTCTCGTCGCCCATGACGCCGCTGGCCTGGATGTCAACGACGACCTCGCCGCCGGACAGCTCTTCCAGCTTGGACTTGAAAGCCAGGGCCACGTCGCCGACGACGGTGCCTTCGATGGGGTTCACTTCGGCGTAGGTCAGGGTGACTTCGGCCAGCGCGGAAGCGCAGCTCAGCAGCATGACCAGAACCAGTGCGATGCTAAACAGCTTTTTCATTGGGGTATTCCTCCTTTTTACTTTTGCGCATCTTGCGCAGCTTACATATATATCTAATCACATTTTGGCGAAAAAGTAAATGGTTTTTACGTGTATTTACATTGCAAAAAACATCAAATCATAGTATACTGTTTACGAAAAGGCCCAGCCAACTTAAAATCCGGGAGGCGAACCCATGGCCCACATGCTGCTCAACCCCTTCGACCAGCGCCAGGTGATGCGGCGGCAGGATTTTGAAATTTTTCACTATAACAACCCCGCCTGCTGCTCCTGCCCGCCCCACCAGCACGACTTCTTCGAGCTGTTCTTCCTGCTGGACGACCGCATCGACGACATCGTCGAGGGCATGCGCTACAGCCTCTCCCCCGGCAGCGTGATCCTGGTCGCCCCCGGCCAGCTGCACCGGCCGGACGTGGCCGGGCCGGTGCGCAGCATCGACCGGTTCGTGCTGTGGATCAGCACACAGTACGTGCGCTCCATCACCGACGCGCTGCCCCGGCTGCACTACGCCCTGTGGGGGGACATGACCGGCCGCAACCTGATCCAGACCGACGAGGACACCACCCAGGAGATGCGCCAGCTGCTGTTCGCCCTGCACCGGGAGGACGCCCGCCCCGGGGCCGACAGCGCCGCCCTGGCCCGCAGCATCATCGCCCAGCTGCTGATCCATTGCAGCCGCAGCCTCGCCAGCCGGACGGACATTGCGCCCCACAAGGCCGAGCTGCGCTACCGGGAGATCATGCGGGTGTATGAGCACATCGTCGCCAACCTGCCGGACCGGAACCTCTCCGTCGGCACCCTGGCCGAGCGGTTCTTCATGGACAAGAACACCCTCACCCGCCAGTTCAGGCGCCAGGTGGGCATGACCCCCGGCGAGTGCATCCGCCGCCACCGGCTTGAGGCCGTGCGCAGGCAGATCCGCCGGGGCGCGCCGATGCAGCAGGCCTG
>JAZSAA010000490.1:0-2993 GCA_045601625.1 Clostridia bacterium
AAGGGGGACCTGTCCCCCTTCAAACGGGCGTCAGCCCGACAAATCAGAATTCTCCTGACAGAAACGAATCGCTCATCACCCAATAGAAAGGGGGCCATCCCTCGGATGGCCCCCTTTCCATTGGGTCTGAAGCGGAATCAATATACCTCGACCTTCGTGTTGGCGGGGCAGTTGTTCCAGATCCACTTGGCGTCGTCCACGCTCAGGCGGACGCAGCCGTGGGAGGCCCGGCTGCCCAGGTGGTTGACAGAGCTCTGGGTCACCTTGCCGCCCTTCTGGCTGTACAGCACCGAGTGGAACATGATGTCCCCCTGGATATAGAAGGCGTACTGCGCCCAGCAGTTGAACTTCTTGAAGAAGTGCCAGCGCGCGCCGGGACCGGTGTCGGTGAAGGTGCCCGTGGGTGTGGGCGTGCCCTTGCGGCCCGTGGAGCACTTCATCGTGCGCACCAGCTCGGTGTACTCGCCGTTGCGGTCGGGCGCATAGGCATAGACCCGCTGGTCCGATACGCTCACCTTCAGCACATAGGGCTTCAGCGCCTTCTTGGCGTTCTCGTTGAACAGCGCCTCCATGGTATTGCGGTCGGCCACGCCGGTCTCGGGCAGGCCGTTGCGCCGCTGGAAGTCGGTCACCGCCTGCACCGTACCGGAGCCGTACTGGCCGTCCAGGCCGCTGTAGTAGTATTCCAGGCAGCTCAGCCGCCGCTGGAGGCGCACCACGTCGCGGCCCTCGGACCCGGTGGACATCTCCGCAGGCACGGCCGGGAAGCTGTCGGCGTAGAAGTCGTCCAGCAACAGAGGGTCGGCCACGCCGTTGACCTCCACGGACAACTGGCTCTCGTCCAGGCCCTCCGGCGATGCCGTCGCCGCCAGGGCGTCGCCCTCCATCTCCCGCATATACTGCTGCAAATTCTCCACGCCCGCCCTGGTGGACGCGCCGTAGCCGCCGTCCACGGCGATGGAAGCGAAGCCCAGCACCCGCAGCCGCTTTTGCAGCCGGGAGACCTCATCGCCCGAGGAGCCCATGGTCAGCATGGCGTTGTCCGGAACCTTGGCCTCGCCAGAGAACAGCTTCGCCTGGGTGGCCGCGTCAGCGATGCCGGTCTGGTCCAGGCCGCTGTAGTACTGGAAGATCCGCAGGGCGCGGGCCGTGCCTCCGCCATAGATGCCGTCGGGGGCGTCGGTGGTGTAGCCCAGCCCGTTCAGCCGGGTTTGCAGCCGGGTCACGTCGCTGCCCTCGTCGCCCAGGCGCAGGTCAGCGCGGGACGGCTTGAAATCATCGCTGTAGAGATAGGCCTGCAGCAGGCCGTCCGCCACGCCGTCCACGGCCGTCATGGGCTGGGGGCCGGATCTGACGGTGGGCTCGGCGGAAGCCTTATTGTCGGAATCGTCGTCAGGCGCGGGGGTGACAATGGGCGCGGGCGTGACGCCCAGCGCGGCGTCGATCTCGTCCTGCTCCAGCTGGCGGATATACTCCTCCAGCCGCATCACCGCTTCCTTCGTGTTCTCGCCGTAGTAGCCGTCGGCGCGGCCGGTCAGGTAGCCCAGGTCGATCAGCTTCTGCTGGAGGCGCCGGGTGGCGTCGCCGTTCACGTCGACGGACAGGTCGGGATAGTAGGGCACCGTGCAGACGATGTCCTCCAGCACCAGGTCCTCACTGGCCCAGGCAGGCATGCCCGTCTCACCGGGCACCGCCGTGACGCGCTGGGCGCGATAGCCGTCGTAGATCACGTGGGCCAGGGATTCGGAATCCGCCTGGACGTACTGCACCGAGGAAAGCACCAGCTGCTTGAGCCACTGCTCGACGGTGGCCCACTGGCCCTCGCCCATGACAGCGTTCTTCACCGTGAATTTGAATTCCACGTTCAGCACGTCGCCCCTGCTGCTGATCAGCTCCTGGTTGAAGCCGCGGCGCTCGGCGGCCTGGTCATCGGGAATATTGGCGTCCGTGTGGATGGTGGTGGTCTTCGGCGCCTTCTCCGGGCGCATCAGCGAAAGTATATCGGCCTGTACCGGCTGCGTCTGCGGAATGCTCTCCGCGCCGGCAAAGCCCCCAAGGGAAGACACGAAGGCCGTCGCCAGCAGCATCGACAGTATTCTTTGCAATCGCTTCATACGCATAACCTCCATCGCGAAGTTGCATTACATAGACGGGCAGCAACGCGATTTTGTTCACTTCGTTTTTTGTTGTAACATCTGGTAATATTACCAGATGTCATCCATTTGTAATACTTTTGCAAGAAACATTATACAACAGCGCCGATATAAATCTCAATCAAATGCAATCGACAAAATATGAACAGCTTTGTGTCACGATGAAAAAAGATCCTTCGCTTCGCTCAGGATGACACGTCTTCACACGGTCGTCGTCCTGGGCGAAGCGAAGGATCTTATATTAAACTTGTCGGAGCTTTACTCGTCCTTCCAGCAAAAGCGATTGGTGATCACCTGCACATCGTCGCTGGACACGTGCAGCAGGCCGCCATGCACCTCGCCCCGGCGGACGGTGCCATCGGCCTCGACCACCCGGGCCACCCCTGTTTCCGCCAGCGCGGCGGCATAATCGATGTGGTGCGGCAGTATGGCCACGTCGCCGCCGGTGGTGCGCACCATCACCCGCTGGGCGTCGGCGTCGAAGTACTTGCCCTCGGGGGTGACGATCTTCAGGTGGATCAGCGCCATGGATCACTCGCCTCGCTTTGCTTTTTCTACGGCCTCGTCGATGGTGCCCACGAACAGGAACGCGCTCTCGGGCAGGTCGTCGTGCTCGCCGTCGATGATCTCGCGGAAGCCGCGGATGGTCTCCTTCAGCGGCACATAGCGGCCCTCCATGCCGGTGAACTGCTCGGCCACGTGGAAGGGCTGGCTGAGGAAGCGCTGCACCTTGCGGGCGCGGGCGACGATCAGCTTGTCCTCGTCGGACAGCTCGTCCATGCCCATGATGGCGATGATGTCCTGCAGCTCCTTGTAGCGCTGGAGGATGCTCTGCACCTT
>JAZSAA010000491.1:0-7741 GCA_045601625.1 Clostridia bacterium
GAACGATAGCTCGGGGCTGTAGCGGCGGCGCTTGCGACGCCACAGGAATCCCGATCGTGGCGGCGCAGGCGCCGCCGCCGCAATTTGCGTCAGGCACAGTGTACGCCGTGTAAAGGTCCTTCGCTTCGCTCTGGATGACAACGGGTCGAAGCCCTGTCATCCCGGGCGAAGCTCGTGAAGCGCCCGTTTATTCGCGTTATCCGCGTCCCAACGGCCGGCCTACGCTCAAAGCCCCTCCAGGATCTCCGCCTTCGTCTCGGGCGTCCAGTGGCCCTCGACGCAGAGGTCCACGTCCAGGACGGAGATGGCTTCGCCCAGCTTCCGGCTCAGGGCCGGGTCCTTCACCCAGGTGGGAAACACGCCGGCGGCCGCGTCGCCCAGGAACAGGGTTTTGCCCTCCTCGACGTACACCAGCGTGGAATCGTCCGAATGGGGCGATTCGGCCTGAAACACCCGGACGGGACAGTTGCCCGCGTCCAGCCGCAATTCCCCGCTGTACACCATGTCGGCCAGCGTGACGATCACCGGCCGGCCCCCCGCGTACTCCCTCCGGACGCTCTCGTCCAGGGAGAAGAACGCCCCGTCGCCCTCGCGCCTGAGCCGCTCCCGGAAGGCCGCGAGGGCCTCGTTGGTTTTGGCGTTGGCCAGGCAGAGCCCGTTTGCCGCGTGCATGGCGAAGGTGTGGTCCCAGTGCCAGTGGGTCAGCACCGTCAGGGCGGGCAGCGGCAGGCCCTCCGCCTCCAGCGCCCGGTAGAATTCCCCGATGTGCGCCGCGGAATGCCCCGCGTCCACGGCCAGGCTCCAGCGGTCGCCCCGGATGTAGCCCAGGTTCGGGCGGTCCCGTTCCTGCTCAAAGGGATAGATCCAAATCCGTTCCGTCAATCGTTCAAGCTTCATCGTTTCGCCCTCCGTCAATCCTGGCAGAGCCTGCCTTCGATCCTGCATACCCCGTCCTGATACTGGCCGGACAGGTCACTTCCATATGGGTACCTATAAATAACGCGTCGCCCGACGAGATGAATTCTTGTTAGATTTGGCTTGCAAAAGACGCAGTCTGCCTGGCGGGCAGCCAAGGTTTTGCAAGGCGAAAGCGATTTGCCTCAATCTGCGATCGAGCCAAGTTGGTCGGCCAAGCCGACTGAGAATCCCAAAGGGATTCTCGCTTCGATGGCTGAAATTCAGCCGTCCGGCGGCGATGGGCGCTTTTAGAGGCGCCCTTAAAGAGTATAATACACGTTCCGCCATGTTTCCAGCCCTTTTTGGGCATTTTCAGCGTCAAAACGTCCCGGCAGGGCAAAAAAATGCCGGCGACCTCTTTCAGGTCGCCGGCATTGTCCCGCCTCCGCCCGTCCCGGACGGGAGGGCCTGGCGGGGTATGGCGAGGTCAGCCCCTTCAGGAGAAGCTGAACAGGGCCAGCATGGCGCTGACTTCATCGGGCAGGGCCTCGCTGGCGGCGGTGGAAATGCTGGCCAGGCCGAGCATGACGTCCGTGGACAGGCCGGTCAGGACGCTGCGGTCCTTGTTGGCGAGGTCGGACAGGGTGACGGGCGTGCCCTTGGTCAGGTCGTAGGTGATCCCGCCCTCATGGGTCATCGTGGAGCGCTGGGAGATCAGGCTGTTCTGGGGATCGAGGAAGAAGATCTCGGCGTCGTTGAACTTCTCGTCCCCTTCGCCTACCTCGGCGGCGCAGCCGAAGTACAGGCCCTTGACGTACAGGTCCGCCCTGTAGGTGTGGCCCGCTTCGGTCTTCCGGGAGTTCATGGTCAGGTTGGCGTCCGCGGTGGGGTACTGGATCCTGGCGGTCACGTCGTCGCCGTCCGACAGCACGTCGCCCGTGGCGGCGGGGTCCTTCTTGCCGGGCATGGTGACGGTGAAGGCGGTATCGACAGCGCCGCTCTGGTTGCCCTGGGCATCGACGTTCGCGTAGACATCCAGGTGTACCGCGGGGGCGTTGGCGGGGTCGAGGGCCTTTTCAACGGCCTTGGTGACCTTGAGGGACTTGTCGAACTGGGCAAAGGTGACGGCCACGGTGGGGTCGTTCTCCAGGTCCTGCTCCAGCTGGGTCACGGCCTTGGAGAGGGCGGCCACGTCCACGTCGATGGGCACCATGGTGTTGTAGCTGACGCCGTCCCGCACGAAATCCCCCTGCTGGGTTTCGCCGCCCTCGAAGGCGGCCAGGAAGCTGGCGATGAAATTGGCGAAGTAAGGGGCGACGGCCCTGGCCACGGCGTTCACGTCGATCCGCTCCAGGGCCTTGTTCTCCGCCTCGTACTTGGCGGCGGCGGCATTGGCCATGCTGGTCAGCTCCTCATTGGAGATGCTGAAGACGTGGTTCGGGAACAGATTGCTGCCCATGGAGAAGCCGGCGTCGGTGAATTCGGCGGCGACGGTGAGGATGTCCCTGCCGCCGAGGAGCAGATCCCACTGGAAGCCGTTGTCGACGATGGTCAGCCGTTCGGCGGCCTCGGTCAGCACCGCGGCGACGGTGTCCGCCTTCAGCAGGGTGGCCTCGTCGAGGCCCAGGGCGGTCAGGTCCACCGCCAGCGCGTCGCGGTCGATGTCGGTTTCCGAATAGATGGTCAAGGGCGTGGCGATCAGCGCGGCCTCGGGGGCTTCCTCGGCGGGCGCCGCGTCGGCAAAGGCCGCCGTGCAGGACAGCAGCATCGCCAGCGCCACCATCAGGGCAAACAGTTTTTTCATGATACTTTCCTCCTTGTCGTCGGTGTGGTGTGGTATAAAATACTGGATTATTCTATCACAGATTCGCGGAATCGGCAAGGGCAAAACGGGAATCTGAAGGGACAAACGCTTACGAAGGCACCGCCTATTTTCACATTGCCAAACGTGGCCTGATAACGTTCCCTACGGAGGCTTCGACTGCGCTCATACTACTCTCAGGTTAGAACAGCGAAAGCCGTGATGCAGATTTTTCGTTCTGGCAAGGAAAGATCCCCACAGGCTTGCTGACGGCAAGTCAAGGGGGCTTGACGCAGCCAGGCGGAAAAGTTGCTCACGGAATCGCTGGGCTAAACTGAGAGGCGTATCGGCATGACAAGCGACGCTGCCTTGCCATGCCGGGCGCTGTCGAAGCATCTGTTGGTTTGGTTTTGGGGATATGTACAGGTCGATCCGGCCCCATAGGCTTTCGCAGTCGATTGCCCGTTTCGCCCCAAAAATACACCTTGTGAAACTGTATTATTTGATGTATAATACAGGTATATTCTGTGTCATGGGGGTGCCGATATGAATTTTTCTTCCATGCAGTATTTCACCGTGTTGGCCCAGGAGCGCAGCTTTACCCACGCTGCCGAGCGGCTGCACATCACGCAGCAGTCCCTCAGCGCGCATATCGCGGGCATGGAGCAGGAGCTCGGCTGCCAGCTCGTGGTCCGGCGCATCCCGCTGGAGCTGACCTATGCGGGAACGGTGCTGTTGCGCTACGCGACCGACTTCCAGCAGTCATACATCGCCATGAAACGCGAATTCAGCGATATCTCCCAGAACCACAAGGGCGTATTGCGCGTGGGCATCGCCGCCACGCGGGGGCGCGTCCTCCTGCCGGACGTCATCTCGCGGTTTCAGCAGCGCTACCCCAACATCACGGTGTCTCTTTCGGAGGGCTCCAACAGCGCGCTGCATCAAATGCTGCTGGACGGATCCCTGGACGTGGCCATCGCGGACTTTCCGATCCTGATGCCCGATATCCTTCTGCGGCTGTTCTATCGGGAGAGGATCGTGCTGCTGATCCGCAAGGCGCTGTTCCAGTCCGTCTACGGCCCTTCCGCGGAAAGCACCGCGCAGCAGTTCAGGGAGGGCAATTTTGCCGGGCTGGCTTCCTGTCCGCTGGTCATGGGCACCGAGGACGACATCGACGGGCGGATCGGGTACAGCCTGCTCGGCAAGGCGGGCATAGCCGAGCCGATCGTCCGCACCGTATCCCACAATGTGGGAACGCTGCTGTCGCTGTGCCTCCAGGGAATCGGAGCCTGCTTCTGCCCGGAAAACCTGGCGCGCGCCATCCTTCCCGGAGACGACCCCGACGGGCTCATGCGCTTTGATCTGGGAAGCGATGCGGAATACGCCATACGCTTCGGCTATCGCAAGCAGCCCTATCAGTGGGCCGTCATATCCGATTTTATGGCCTTGGCGGAGAATGTACAAAACGACGGCCGACAGCCGCCCGAGGACGACGCCGACCCGGAGGATGATCTCATTTCCTGATCTTGTACAAGCCGCAGAAAACCCCATGCCGCGATCGTCGTCACGGTCATGGGGTTTTTGATGTTCACGGAAAACGTCCTTTGGGCAAAGCGCGGGTGATTTCCTATGCGGCATCGGCCTGTTCATCCAGCGCCGGTCTCGGAAAATGCCCGGGATCCTGTACATACTGGCGCGCCAGATCCCCGTCCCCGATCAATTGCAGCATATTGTACATCTGCCATCCCCGAAGATATTCTTCGGTATAATCCTTGTCCGGGGCGGGAGCAGCACAATTTGAGATGACCTGTATGGCCGGCTCCTGCTTCTCGTACATCCCCATCAGCATCTGGTACTTCTCGATCAATCGCTCCATTTCCTCGGCGCCGTGCGAGCCGCTGGCAACCGCCCGCAGCTTTGAATGATCCGTATTGGTCGAGACCCTCAACCGCTCGACGCTTCCGTCCGGTTTTTCAAGATAAGCCCCGTCGCCTTCGGAGGCATAGTACAGCTCGCCGGTCACGGGGACGTAGATGACGCCCATGACGGCCCTGTGTTTGCAGCTCAGCGCGATATTGACGGTAAACTGGCCGTTTCGCTTCACGAACTCCTTCGTTCCGTCCAGCGGGTCCACGACAAAGCACAGGTCGTTTTCAAGCCGCGCCCTGTTGTCCTTCTCCTCCTCCGACAGGATCGCGTAATCGGGAAAGCGGTCCCTGAGCGCCTTCACGATGATGGCGTTCGAGGCCTTGTCCGCCTTCGTCAGGGGTGAATCGTCCGCCTTGTATTCCACCCCGAAGTCGCCGCCCAGCTTCTGGTCGGCATAGCGCCACGCCGCCAGGAAATTCCAGCAGGCCGCGCCGCTGCTCTTGGGGTCCGGCGTGATCACGCCGACGCCCTCCCTCGTCAGGTCATCCCAGTCGCGGATATTCTTCTCATTGCCCGCCCGCACGAGGAATACGATGGTCGAGGTGTAGGAGGAGGAATCCCTGTCAAATTCCTCGATCCAGCCCGGCTCGATCAGCCCGGCTCGATCAGCCCCGCCTTTTCCACCAGCGTGATGTCATGGGCGAGGGCGAGGGTGACCACGTCCGCGTTCGCGCCCTCCACCACGCTCCTGGCCTGGGCGCCGCTTCCGCCGTGGGACTGTATGATCTCGACCCTTTGCCCGGTCTGCGCCTCGTAATCGGCGCTGAAGGCCGCGTTATAGGCCGCGTACAGCTCGCGGGTGGGATCGTAGGAGACGTTCGTGATCGTCACAGGCCTGCCCCCGTTACCATTTCATATTCGGGGACAGCCGGGTGATGTTGTCGCCCTCGGTCGCCGAAACCGGGATGACCGTGACCCCCTCGAGGTCCAGATCGATCGCGAGCTTCCTGATGTCCTTTCCCAGGCGCCTGTAGCTGTCCCTGTCATATCCCACAAGGTCCATCTTGTTGACGGCGAACACGAAATGGCGGATGCCCATATCCAGAAACACACAATCCAGGACATCCTCAAAGGCCTCCGGCCCCTGGCGATACGCCGTCAACGCCTGGGCATCCATGATGATGTTTCCGTTGGCATAAGCGGATTCAAGAATGTGGAGATTTATATGGGGGTTGACAAGTGACCCTTCGTTCACTATAATCTGTAAACGAAAGGTCACCCTGATATATGGAGGATTATCTATGGCAAAGGATACAAAGGAAAAGATTCTCGAAACAGCGCTTCAATTGTTTTCGCAAAGTGGTTATGCGGGCACGAATGTTCGTGAACTGACGGCAGCATTGGGACTGGTCAAGTCCTCAATGTACAAGCATTTCGAGAGCAAGGAAGCCATATGGAACGCGCTGCTCGACAAGATGATCGCGTATTACGACGAGCGTTTCGGCTCACCGGAGCATCTTCCGCCCGTGCCGGATTCACTGGAGGGCCTGGTTCAGATGACCATGGGGATGGTGAACATCACCATACACGACGAGAAAATCGTCATGACGCGGAAGGTGCTGGCCATCGAGCAATATCGCGATGACAGGGCGCGAGGGCTGGCGACAAAGCACTTCCTCACCGGTCTCACGGATATGTTCACCCCTGTCTTCGCCGGCATGATGGACAAGGGTCTGCTGCGAAGGGACGAACCCGCGATGCTCGCCTTTGCCTACACCACCCCGATCTCCGCGCTGATCCACCTGTGCGATCGGGAACCGGAGAAGACGGCGGAGGCTATTGCCCGGGTGGAGGCTTTCAGCCGGCACTTCGTGAGGGTATACGGAAAAGGAGAAAATGAAAAGGATTAGACCGCAACAAGGGAAAAACGCTCGAGAGCAGACACGGGTTTTTCGACGATGGACTCTATGATTGCCGATGCCATGTACAAGAATCGGTCTGATATGAACAAGGAAATGCAGGCCCTGATCGCAAAGAAAGACACCTTCAAAGATGGCATGAAGAAGCTCCTGTACAAGCCAGCCGGGGAGCGTGCGAAGAACCGGAAACCGGCCGCGGCAGCGGAATAAGGAGTAAAGGCCAAGTATGCCTGCGGGAGATGGAAGCGCCGCTCCGGGAAACGGGCTTTCTGATTAACGGGCATATGGATGCAGGCGAGGCGACCGAGGCGTTTTTCAAGGACAGCGACATGGCCGCCCCGGCGGGTGCGGGCTACTGCCTGGCAGTGAGAAAGTGAGGATAATCGTGAATAGCAGCATGAACCACTGCGGAACGCAGAGGTTGGAAACAAAAAGACTGGTTTTGAAACGGTTTGTCATCGAGGACGCGGAGGCCATGTTTCGCAACTGGGCCTCTGATCCCGAGGTGACGAAATACCTGACCTGGCCCGCCCATGCCAGCGCGGAGGTGAGCCGGGCGCTCCTGAAGGATTGGACGGCGGCGTATGCCAGTCAGAACTATTATCACTGGGCGATCGTCCTGAAGGAGAACGGAGAATGTCCTATCGGAGGCATCAGCGCCGTGGGCCTGAACGACGACCTTTCCATTGTACAGATCGGCTATTGCCTCGGGCGGCGCTGGTGGCACAGGGGGATCATGTCGGAGGCGCTGAATGCCGTCATCGACTTCTTCTTCAATGAGGTAGGCGCGAATCGCATTGAATCCAGGCACGATCCCCGGAACCCCCATTCCGGCATGGTGATGCAAAAATGCGGAATGAAATACGAGGGCACATTGAGATGCTCGGACCGGAACAACCAGGGAATCTGTGATGCGTGCTGGTATGCCATCCTGAAATCGGAACGCTGAAAAAAAGCCCTTGACTCTCACACTGTGGCAGGCATTACAATACGTCTGAGCTCAACAGGAACCGGCTTTAGGAGGTACCCCTATGCTGAAGATCGGAGAATTTTCAAAGCTGTCCAGGGTCAGCGTCAGGATGCTGCGCCACTACGATGAGATCGGACTCTTGAAGCCCGCCGAGATCGACCGCTTCACGGACTACCGGTATTACAGGGAGGATCAGCTGCCCACGGCGGGCCGCATCGCCGCGCTGAAGGACATGGGCTTCTCCCTCGCCGACATCGTCAGGATGCTCGAGGTCTATGACGACCG
>JAZSAA010000492.1:0-40333 GCA_045601625.1 Clostridia bacterium
GCGGGGGCGATCTGAACTGTGGTCTTTACCTTGGGATCGTCCTGCGCCTTCCATACGGAGGAGATATTGCTCTTTACAACTATTGCGCCGGTAGGGCAAACTGCGGCGCACTGGCCGCAGCCCACGCAGGGAGATTCGGCCAGCGGGATGTTGAAGGCGGTGGAGATGGTGGCCCTGCTGCCGCGGTGGGCGAAGTCGATGGCCCCCACGTGCTGCACCTCGTTGCACTCGCGGACGCAGTCGCCGCAGAGGATGCATTTGCCCGGCTCGCGGACGATGCAGGGCGAGGACTTGTCCCCGGCCTGGCTGTCCCGGCTGTTGGGGAAGCGGATGTCGTGGATGCCGAACTGGGCCGCCAGGTCCTGGAGCTTGCATTTTCCTGAATTGCCGCAGGTGGTACAGTCGCGGCAGTGCTCGGCAAGCAGCAGCTCGAGGATGTTCTTGCGGTAGCGCCGCAGCCGGCCGGTGTTGGTGCGGATCTTCATGCCCTCCTCGGGCAGGGTGGAGCAGGCCGCCAGCAGCCGCCCCCGGTCGTCCTCCACCATGCACATGCGGCAGGCGCCGTAGATGGAGAGGTAGCTGTGGTAGCAGAACACCGGCATGATGGTGCCCACCTTGCTGATGACCTCCAGCAGGTTGCGCTCGCCTTCGATCAGGACGGGCACGCCGTCCACCGTCATCATGTTTTTAAGCTGCATTGACTACGCCTCCTCTCTCACAGCGTCGAAGTTACAGTTGGTCTTGCAGGCCCCGCACTTGATGCACTTGTCCTGGTTGATCTCGAAGGGCTTCTTGATCACGCCGGTGATGGCGTTCACCGGGCAGTTGCGGGCGCACTTGCTGCAGCCCTTGCACTTTTCGGGGTCGATCACGAAGCGGCGCAGCTTGGCGCAGGCGCCCGCCGGGCAGCGCTTGTCGTAGATGTGGGCCTCGTATTCGCTTCGGAAGTTCTTGATGGTGGAGATGACCGGCGAGGGCGCAGTCTTGCCCAGGCCGCAGAGCGCAGTGTTGGAGATGGTGTCAGCCAGCTCCTCCAGCAGCTCGATGTCGCCGTCCCTGCCCTGGCCCGCCACGATGCGCTCCAGGATCTCCAGCATCCGTTTGGTCCCCTCGCGGCAGGGCACGCACTTGCCGCAGGATTCATTCTGGGTGAAGTTCATGAAGAAGCGGGCGACCTCCACCATGCAGGTCTTGTCGTCCATGACCACCAGGCCGCCGGAGCCGATCATGGCCCCGACCTTCTTGAGGCTGTCGAAATCCAGCGGAATGTCCAGCTCCTTCTCCGTCAGACAGCCGCCGGAGGGGCCGCCGATCTGAACGGCCTTGAACTTGCCGTCGCCGCGCATACCGCCGCCGATGTCGAATATGACTTCGCGCAGCGTGGTGCCCATGGGAACCTCGATCAGGCCGGTGTTGGTGATGGTGCCCGTCAGGGCGAACGCCTTGGTGCCGGGGCTGTTCTCCGGCCCGATGGATTTATACCACGCCGCGCCGTTTTCGATGATCATGGGCACGTTGGCATAGGTCTCCACGTTGTTGAGGTTGGTGGGCTTGTCGAACAGGCCGTGCTCCACCGTGCGGGGCGGCTTGACCCGGGGCATGCCGCGCTTGCCCTCGATGGAGGCGGTCAGCGCCGAGCCCTCGCCGCAGACGAACGCGCCCGCGCCGCGGTTGATGTGCATGTGGAACGAGAATTCGGTGCCGAGGATGTTGTCGCCCAGCAGGCCGATCTCCTCCGCCTGGGCGATGGCCATGCGCAGCCGGTCCACCGCCAGCGGATACTCGGCGCGCACGTAGATGTAGCCCTCGCTGCTGCCGATGGCGATGCCCGAGACGATCATGCCTTCGATCAGCCGGTGGGGGTCGCCCTCCATCACCGAGCGGTCCATGAACGCGCCGGGGTCTCCCTCGTCGCCGTTGCAGACGATGTAGCGGGGCGTCTCCTTCTGCCGGGCGCAGCTCTTCCACTTCCGGCCCGCCGGGAACCCGCCGCCGCCGCGGCCGCGCAGGTTGGAATCGGCCACCTCGTCCAGGATCTCGCCCTGGGTCATGTCGAACAGCGCCTTCTCCAGCGCCCGGTACCCGCCCACGGCAAGGTAGTCGTAGATGGAGGTGGCGTTGATGTGGCCGCAGTGCTCCAGCACCATGCGGTGCTGCTTGGCGTAGAAGGGAATCTCCTCCTGCTTTCGGTAGATCTGGCCGTTCTGCCGGTAGGCCAGGCGTTCCACGCACGCGCCGCCGACGATGGTCCTCTCCACGATCTCCTCGCAGTCGTCCAGCTTCACCTTCGTATACAGCCAGCCCTGGGGCTCGATGCGCACCAGCGGGCCCATCTCACAGAAGCCGTGGCAGCCGCTCTTCTTGAGACCCACAGATTCCACGTCGCCGTGGGGCTCGTGGGCCAGCTCCACGGACACGGGAATGCCCCGTTCCTCCAGCATGGCCTTCAGCTTATCGCAGATATCCAGGGAACCGCCCGCCACGCAGCCCGTGCCGCCGCAGATGAGGATCTTCTTCGTCTCCAGCGACAGGGCCTTCTGACAAACGCTGCGCAGGTTTTGCAGGTCCTGCCGGCTCATCAGTCTCGTCATGCCTCCCCGCCCCCTTTCGCCAGCTCCGCCTTCAGCTCAGTCAACAGCTCGGACGCCTTGTCCGGGGTCATCGCGCCGTACACGGTGCCGTTCACGGTCATGGCCGGGGCCAGGCCGCAGGCGCCCAGGCATGACACCGTCTCCACGGTGAAGTTCAGATCGTCGGTGGTTTTCTTGCCGTCCGACAGGCCCAGTTCCTTGCGCAGCCGGTCGAGGATCGGTATCGAGCCGCGCACGTGGCAGGCCGTGCCGTCGCAGCAGCGGATCACGTACTTCCCCTTGGGTTCAAGGGAGAAATTCTCGTAGAACGTGGCCACGCCGTACAGCCGGGCTTCCCCCACGCCGATGGCCTTGGCCACGTAGGGAAACACCTCCCTGGGCAGGTAGTGGTAGTACTCCTGGATGTCCTGGAGGATGGCGATGGTGGAAAGCTCTCTCCTGGGATGGCTGTCCAGGATGCGATCCACCGGGGCAAAGTCGAATTGCCTGGTCATGTGTTAGCCTCACCCTTTCTCTGGTTGTATTCCTTCTTGTATAAAAATGCAGGACACGCCTGACCCACTGGTCGTTCATGTCCTGTCAAATTGCGCTATGCAACAGCGCACCGAAACGCGCCGGCAAAGCCGCGTCATCGTTGCGCAAAGGGACATATCGTTCTTTGGTCCGAAGAGCAAAACATGCGTCTTCACAGGCAGGTCTTCTGACTCGGCTTCATCGCCCCGGCCCCCTTCTCGATCCGAAGATCAATGGCCATGGCCATGGCTCCGCCACACAGCAGCGGTCCTGTCGGAGACTTCCACTCCGTTCCCTATTCTCATGAACGCTGTAAACAGTATTCATGCACCTGTGAATACCCTCATATATAGTTGTCAATTATATTATACCATCCTGCTGCGGCGAATGCAAGCAAAACAAGCCCGGTTTGTTCCAAAACGCGGCGAGTCGTTCAAATTGACGGCAAACAGTTCAATTATCGGAACGACCTTGACAACGAAAGGCTTTGCGCATATAATATTAACATGGAAGTAATACCTGCATTGGGAATCGAAGAGGAGGAAAAACCATGAGGTCTGACATCGTCAAAATTGACAATACCGGCAAGGGCTTCCAGCGCGCCACCGATCAGGCGAAGAAGGTCGCCGTCTACAAGGGGCTCGTGGAATTGGACACCATACAGCTTCAGGTGCTCACCGAGGAAATGCTCAGCCTGGCCCGCAGCATCACCGGTGCTGTCGACGCATCCTTCTGGATCGAGTTTGAAAACGCGCAGGCCGACCTTCATCTCTCCACCAAGGCTGTGTTGGACAGGGAAAAGCGGGCGGAGCTCATCGCCTCCTCCACCTCCCGGAAGAACGAAGCCGCGAACACCTTCCTCGGAAGGATCAGGGATATGTTTGAAGAGGCCATGACCACCGACGTCGAAAACTACCAGCCTTCCAACGACATCCTCAGCGACATGCCCCAGGGCGTTTACGACGAGGCGGAATGGGACGGCTTCGAGCGTTCGATCCTCAAGAAGCTGGCCGACGATATCAAGATCGGTATTCAGAAGGATATCGTGGATATCACCGTGAGCAAGCGCTTCAACACCCAGGATTAAAGGAGGAAACAAGATATGACTTATACCGTCAATCAAAATGGAAACGTGCTTGAGATCGCCCTTCAGGGCCGCCTGGACACCGTAACCGCCCCGGAACTGGATAAGGCGCTGACCCCCATTCCGGAAGGCGTCAACGCCCTCGTATATGATTTCAGCAAACTGGACTATGTCTCCTCCGCAGGCCTGAGGGTGCTGCTTCGCGCCCACCGCAGCCTGCCCATGGGCGGCACGAGCAAGGTCGTCAACTGCAACCCCGTCGTCAGGGAGGTCTTTTCGGCCACCGGCTTCACGGATGTCCTGGAGATCGAATGAGCCCCCTGCCAACCGGGCATGCGAAAGCCCCCCGCCATCGGCAGGGGGCTTTCCTTCGTCTGAAACCACAGCGGGTCAGTCCATCGGCTCATAGGTGATCGCGTTGTCGGTGGCGTAGGTGGCGAACAGCGCGTTCGCCGCTTCCTCGTCGATCTGCTGATCGTCCTGCAGGCAGAGGACGCCCTCCGCTTCGGTGTTGTCGCCGTGGCCGGGCTGGTAGGTGTCCACCTTCGTCACCAGCGTCAGCGCGCCGTCCGCCACGGTGTAAACCTCGATGTGCTCCTCGCCGGACAGGCGTGAATAGTGGGTCAGCGTGTGATCGTCCAGGTTGGCATAAAAGACGTCGCCGCCCGCGCCGCCGAATTCCATGACCTGCTTCGCCTCTCCCTGGTCGTACAGGTACACGACGCCCTTGTCCTCCGCGCCGACGAAGGATTCCTGGGTGCTGGAGATCAGCAGCACCGGCACGCCGTCGCCGTTGACGTCCACAAAGGCATGGTAGGGATACCCGGCGAGCACGGCTTCATCGGCCAGCACCTGCATATACCAGTCGCTGTCCGCGCCTTCGGCCAGCCCGTCCTCGGCCAGGCAGGCGGTCATCGCAGCCAGGGCGATCAGTACCGCCAGGGTCAGGGTCAGTATTTTCTTCATTGTTTTTCCTCCTTATCAGTTCAGGCGTTCATCCGTCTCCCGATGCCGAAGCGCCCCGCTTACAGGGTGCCGTTCAGGTTTTCCAGCGTGTCGATCACCACGACGCAGTCCTCGCGGACGTTCTGCATCACCATCTTCATCAGGTTCTCGGGCATGGCCACGCAGCCGCCGGTATAAGGCTTGGTCGGGCCGAAGCAATGCAGGAAGATGGCGGACCCGCGACCGGGTGTGCCCTCCTCGTTGAAGCTGATGTTCAGACAGTACTGGTACTGGTATTCATAATCCACGATGTGCTCGCTGTCGTCCATCGCCAGGTCGAGATAGTCGTTGATGTTCATCATCTCATTGTAGTGGTAGTTGGGATCCCCGGACCAGTAGATGTCGTCGTCCACCTGGGTGTAGGGCAGGGCGCATCCGGGGTCGGCGGCGATGCCGAAGGCCTTGTTGAAGTGGTACACGCCCACGGGCGTCTGGCCGCAGCCCTCCACGTGGTCCGCGTCCAGGCACAGGCCGTTCTTGCCGACGAAGCCCGGGGTGGAGAGGATCTGCTTCCAGCTGCCGTCCGCGTCCTTCTGGTGCATGGAGATGCTGGCCGTAGTCCGGTCCATGGCCATGGCGGCGACCACAAACAGCTGTTCGGCGTCCTGGGCCGCGGGAAGACTGGCAACCCACTCCGGGGAATCGATGACCGGCTGGATATCGGCGTGCAGACCGCCCTCCGCCAGCGCGGAAAGCCCGCATAGCACGCACAGGGCCAGAACGATCGCAATCATCTTTTTCATTGTCGTTTTCCTCCTTATGATTGTTGATCTTCAATTTCATCCGGTTTCGGGGCGTCCACCCCGACCGGCCTGTGTCATTCATTATAGCGCATCCCGTCAGGTTTGACAACCGTTGTTTTGCAAGGCCAAGGCGGAACGAGTCAAAGTCTCCCTGAAGTAGACAGCTATTATTACTATATCAGTCCCGGATGTATCTTCAGTATGTATGGCGGGCCTGCGCTGCCACGACTGAACAGAAAGCCTTTTTCAAGCTTTCTGGATTAATATGGAACAAAAATGGCGTTGTTTTCGTCCAAGATATAAACTATGCTTTTAGGAGGAAGATCAAGGTGAAAAACGTTCTGGCACTGGTGTTGAGCCTGGCGATGCTGCTTTGCGGCATCGGCGCGTGGGCGGAGGACGACGCGCTGACCTTTGAGCAGCTGGCGGGACTGGATTGGTCCTTCAGCAGCGGCGTGGGCGGATGGTCCACGGAGATGAAGATCGCCGCGGACGGTTCCTTCAGTGGCAACTATAATGACAGCGAGATGGGCGAAACGGGCGATAATTACCCGAACGGCACCGTCTACGTCTGCGCCTTCACCGGGCAGATGTCCCAGCCGGAGAAGGTGGACGCCCACACCTGGCGCGTGACCATCGAGAAGGTGACCACCGAGGTGCCTGCGAACCAGGAGAGCTTCGAGGACGGCCAGCGCTTCGTCACGGCCGACCCCTACGGCGTCGTCGAGGGCGACGAGATGACGATCCACCTGCCCGGGACGCCCACCGACACCTTCACCGAGGACATGCTGTTCTGGTCCCACCTGAACATGGAGGACCCCATGCCCGCCGAGACGACGGATTGGTTCCTCTACAGCAAGAAGAACGAGACCGGCTTTGTGGGCTGGCCCGCCGAAGATGACGCGACCCTGGCCAATCCCTGGAAGGAGATGACGAAGGAGGAGCTGGAGCAGGTCTCCGGCCTGTCCTTCGGCGTGCCGGAGGGGGCGACGAACGTGGTCTATCGCTGGCTTGAGAGCGACGGCCTGGCGGAAATGCAGTTCACCCTGGACGGGGACGAGTACTGCGCCCGCGCCCAGAAGGCGGACCTGAACGAGGGCGAGCTGATGAACATCTCCGGGATGTACTTCGCCTGGGAGAACGAGGAACCCATCACCGTCGGCGATTGCCACGGCACCATCGGCCAGGCCCAGACCGGCAGCGAGGACTGGGTGGAGCTGTGCCTGTGGTACGACACCTCCGCGAAGGTGATGTATTCACTTTCCATCTACACCACCGACCTGGACGGCCTGGACCTGAACGCCGTGGCGCAGATGGTCTACGCTCCCGCGGCGTAAGCGGGGCACTTGACGCTTCACGCTTCCGTGAAACGCCGCACAGTTTCAGGGGCGCCCTCATGGGTGCCCCTGAAATCTGTTATATCCACCCGGCAGGTCCTTCCCCCGGCGGCGCCGGATCATTCCGCGCTCTCCACCGCGTCCCTGGCGATCTCCCACTCCGCGTCGAAGGCGTCCAGCTCTGCGGCCACGTCCGAGCCTACGGCGATGCTCTGGGTCAGCTTGTTGGTGAAATAGTCCTTCAGGCCCGGCAGAAAGGCGTCGTCGCCGGTCATGCTCTCAAAGCCCTCCACCTCAAGCAGGCCGGCGATCTGCGCCTCCATATCCTTGCGCAGCGGGATCATCTCGTATTCCACGGTTTCCTTCGTGGTGCTAAAAAGCTGCTCGCTCTTCAGGAATTCGCCGTACAGCTCCTTGTCGGTGAAGAAGTAGTGGATGAAGTCCTTGCACACCTCGGGGTACCTGGTGTTCGCGCCGATGGACAGGCCCTCGTTGACGTATACCGAGACCACGTTGGCGTCCCTGTCGCCCGGGAGCGGGAACCAGCCGACCTCGAAGTCATGTTCGCCTTTGGCGACCTCGGCGTTGACCCACGAGCCGATGGGCAGCATCGCCGCCTTGCCTGTAAAAAACTGCTCCAGCATCTGGGTGTAGGTGATGCCGGTGATGTTCGGCCCGGCATAGCGCGTGCAGATGGTCTGGTACTTCTCCATAGCCTTCACAAGGTCTGGGTTGTTGAACTTCGCCGCGTCGGCGTTGCGCTTTGCGCCCCAGTGCAGATCCCCGGCCAGCAGGTCGGTGCCGGCGAGCATATTGGCCAGCTGACTCTGGGGCCAGCCGTCCTTCAGGCCGATGGAAAAGGGCTGGATGCCCGCGGCCAGCAGCGTTTCGCAATCGTCCACCAACGCCTGCCAGGTTTGGGGGACACCGATGCCGTTGGCGGCGAACAGATCCGCGTTGTAGAATACGCCGATGATCTGCTTTTTATAGTTGGCCACGTACTGTTTGCCGTCGATCCTGCCCAGATCGGGGTCGGCCAGGTAGTCCAGGTCGCCCTCATCGAAGGGCAGCAGCGCGCCGGAGGGCACGAAGTCGGCGGGGTTCTGCATCACCATCACGTCCGGGAACTGGTCGGTGACCAGCAGGGTCTTTTCGTACTGGGGCAGCGTGACGTTCAGGGACGGGTTGCCGATGATCTCCACCTTTACGTCAGGGTGGGCGGCCATGTAGCGGTCCGCGATGGACTGCCAGAACTCCCTGGGCAGCTGGGGCTGTATGTTCACGCAGAATACGATGCTGATTTCCTCCCCGGCCAGTGCCACGCAGGCCGCCGAACAGATCAGCAGCAGGCAGACGGCGATCGACAGAACCTTCCTCATGTTGGCCCTCCCTTTTCTTTCATGTCTTTTGGCGCTCGTGCGCCCCGGCTTCAGTTTCGCATATCCGACGGGGTGGTGCCCGTCACCTTTTTGAAGATCTTCAGGAAATAGTGATAATCGGTAAAGCCCACCTGCTCCGCGACCTCGTACACCTTCAGCGTCGGGTTTGCCAGCAGCCGCTGGGCCTCCCGAATGCGCAGGCCGTTGACGTAATCGGTGAAGGCGCAGCCCATCTCCTTGCGGAACACCTGGCCGAGATAGGAGGTATTGATGTGGCAGTCCGCCGCCACCTGCTTCAGCGTCACGCCCTCCCGGTAGTGATCGGAGATGTAGGATACCGCCAGGCCCACGATCGACGAGCCCTTGCCCAGCACGGCCGTGTTGTCCGAGAACAGGCGCTCACACAGGTCGAACAGCCACTGTCGCATGTCTGAAAAATGGCGCAGCTGGAAGAGCCTGGCGTAGTCAAAATCCATCGGCTCGCGGTAGGTGTTCAGGTTGCCGTATATCTCCCGGAAGCAGTCCGTCATGCGCACGGCGACGTGCATCAACAGGTTGTGGGCCTGGTTGAGGGAGAGGGCGGAATCGCGTAGCATGGCCGTCAGCTCGTCGTCCAGGTAACGCTGCGTGGCTTTTCGGTCGCCCCGGCGGATCAGCTCCTTGAGCTTGTCGAAGTCAAACCGGTCCAGCGTCCGGTCCGGCGACGGCACCTCGGGCACGCCGTCGTACCACATGACGCCGCTGCCCTGCATGAAGATGCCGTATTCCAGGCATTCGCAGGCCCCCCTGTAGGAAAGGGGCACATCCTCAAGCCGCTGCACCGGCTGGCCCACGCCGACCATCAGCTGGCTCTGATACACCTGCTTCGCCCGGCCCACCACGCCGTCCATCGCCGCCTGGATGGCGGCGCGGTCGTCCAGAGGGGCGTCCAGCGCCATCAGCAGCACCAGATTGCCCTCGCTGTCGGTAAAGGCGATCGTCCGCCCCTCGGGAATCCCCCCGTTCATGTCCCCGAGCACGTCCCGGCACAGCTGCTCCCGCCGGGACGGTTCGACCTGCGGGCTCACGGCGATAACCGCGCACAGGCAGACCTCCGCCGTGAGGGGAAGGTCCAGGAAGTCGGCCTTTTCGTGGAGCTCCTCCGGGCTGATGTTTCCGGTCACCAGCCTGCGCAGCGTATTGGTGCGCAGCAGCTCGCTGCCCTGCCGGTTGCGCAGGTCGACAATGGCCTCCTTCTCGATCTCGCTCACCGCGTTTTTCAGGTTGGAGATCAGCTCGTCGTTGTCGATGGGCTTGAGCAGGTAGTTGTCGACCCCAAGCTTTATGGCGGCCTTCAGGTAGTCGTAGTCGCTGAAACCGCTGAGTATGGTGATCTTCACGTCGAAGTCCAGCTTTTTGACCTCCCGGATCAGCTCCAGGCCGTCCATCTGGGGCATGCGGATGTCCGTGATCAGCACCTCGGGCCGTATGCTGCGGACCAGCTGGAGCGCCTCAGCGCCGTTCGCCGCCTCCCCCGCCACCTCGAGGCCCAGGCTGTCCCATTCGATGGTCTCCCGCAGGCCCTTGCGGATGATCGGCTCGTCATCCACGATGATTACTCTGTACATGGTTCTCCATCTCTTCCTTTCTCATGGCGGGCATGGCGATCGTGACGGTGGTGCCCGTCCCCGGCTCGCTTTCGATGGACAGGCCGTAGGGCTCGCCGAACAGTATCCGCAGCCGCTGGTGCACGTTGCTCAGGCCGATGCTGTAGGAATCCTCAGGCTCTGCGCCGGGGTCGTCCAGCCCCGCCGTGGTGCGGCGCAGGGTTTCGATGTCCATGCCCCGGCCGTTGTCCGCCACGGTGATCAGCAGCTGCCCTTCCCCGTCCACCCGGGCGCGTATCGTAATCAGTCCCCCCGACACCACGCCCATCTGGCCGTGCTTGATGGCGTTTTCCACCACGGGCTGCAATATGAACTTCGGCACACCCAGCTGCATCAGCTTCTGGGGCACCTCGGTAGAAACGGCGAAGGCGTCGGCATAACGGATCATCTCCAGCTCGATGAACGCGCCGGCGTACTCGATCTCCTGGCGCAGATCCACAAACATCCCCGGCATCTTGATATTCCAGCGGAACAGGTTGCCCAGCAGGTGGATCATCTTGGCCGTCTGCTCGTCCTTGTTCATCAGGGCGTTGATGCGGATCGATTCCAGGGTATTGAACAGGAAGTGGGGGTTGATCTGGGCCTGGAGGGCCTTGAGCTCCGCCGTCTTGCTCTTGAGCTGGTAGACATAGGCGGTCTGGATGTGCTTCTCCAGCCGGGTGGTCATGCGGTTGAAGCTCTCCTCCAGGTAGCCGATCTCGTCCTTCGAGCGCGGCTGGGGCCAGGTGGTAAACTCACCCCGCTCCAGGGCCTGCATCCGAAATACCAGCCGCTTGATGCGCCGGGAGAACAGTCCCGCGGACACAAGGCTGATGACCAGCGCCAGCAGCACGCAGACGACCAGCGCCCCGTACAGGCTGCGGCGCATGGCCCCGGCCTCCCGACGGATCACGTCCCGGCTGACGATGCTCAAAAATCGGTACCCCGTCCGCTCGGAGGCCTGCGAGACCACCAGGAAATCCCGGTTGGACGCCGCCGCGTCGATGTCGTCGATGCCGTAGGGGCTGCCGTCGAAGGGCCGTCCTGCCCCGGCGCTGGAGGAATCGAACAGCGTCATGCCGTTTTTGTCCACCACCAGCAGCGTGCCGTTGAGGCTTTCCACGTTTTGGTAGCCTTCCCTGAAGTGTTCCGCCCACACGTTCACCACGATGTAGCCCAGGGGCTGGTTGAAGCGGACGGCGTTCACGTCGAACAGGTAGATGCAGTAGGAGATGACGGCGTAGTTGTTGACGCTGCTGGAGTTGATGTACCTGGGAATGTGGTTCGGGATGATTCGGATGTGGTTGTCCACTTCCTCGCCGGGGATGCTATGATCGTAGAAGTCGTAGTTCAGCGACGTATCCCGCCCGGCGATGCTGGAAAAGAAGAAGATGTCCCGGTCGGCATAGTCCACGATGAAGATGTCGGAAATGAAGTCGTTGGCGGCGCAGGTGTCCTGCAGGTAGCCGGAAATGACCTCCCGCTTGTTCCTGCGGTCCAGCATGGCCAGCTTCCTCGGGTTCAGGTAGTCGGTGATGCTGTAGTTGTCGTAATAGCTCTTGGGCATGTAGAGCTGGGCGAATATGTTCTGTATGGTCTTGTATTTTCCGTCGCTGTAGGCCCGCACCTGCTGGGCCATCTCCATGTCCGCCCGAATCTCCTTCTCCGTCAGCGTCCGTACCACCCAGGAGGTGGTCAGCGCGGTCACCAGCCCCAGCCCGACGATTATCACCAGGCAGTAGGACAGCATCATCTTGATGAAATACCGGCTGACGAAGCGCGGTTCGCGCCTGGAGGCATCCTCGCCGCCCATACCGTTCGACCTCCTCCCGTCACCGCTTTTCGCCCGGGGTTCGCCCCGGCGTTACCGTTCATTATCCTGACATTATAATTCTATAAATACCTGTAAAATCCTCCATAATATTGCACAAATTCTGCTTTCTGTATTGAAAACGCTTGGCCCCTTGACAGCCAAGCCGTATTCTGGCAGAATAAACCCGATGAACGAGCGCCGCGATGCGCCTGACGGGAGTCAGCAGGAACATCAAAACAGGCGGCTTGGCAGGAGGCAATAGATGAAATACGGATATTTTGACGATTCCAGGCGGGAGTACGTGATCACCCGCCCCGACACGCCCCAGCCGTGGGCCAACTACCTGGGCTCGCCGGAATACGGCGCGCTGATCTCAAACAACGCGGGCGGCTACAGCTTCGCCCGATCCGGGGCCAACGGGCGCATACTGCGCTACGTGTTCAACCAGTTCGACCAGCCCGGCCGCTACATCTACCTCCGGGACAACGCCGACGGTGATTACTGGTCCGCGTCCTGGCAGCCGGTGGGCAAGCCCCTGGAGGACTACAGCTGCCAGTGCCGGCACGGCCTGGGCTACACTATATTATCTGTTGATTATAGGGAAATTCACAGTGATGCCATGTACTATGTCCCTCTCGGCGCGACCCACGAGGTCTGGGCGCTGACGGTGGAGAACCGCGGGAAAGCAAAGCGGTCCCTGACGCTGACCGGCTACGCGGAGTTCACCAGCCACCCCAATTACGAACAGGACCAGGTGAACCTGCAATATTCCCAGTTCATCACCCGCACCCTGTACGCCGATAACCGCATCCGCCAACAGCTGAACGGCAACCTGGACGCCCAGCCCGGGATCAACGGCGACGCCGTCACCGAGCGCTATTTCGGCCTCGTCGGCGCGAAGGCAGCCTCCTGGTGCGGGGACAAGGCGGCCTTCCTGGGGCCGTACCGCCAGTACGGAAACCCCATCGGCGTGGAGCGCGGCGACCTGGGCAACGTTTCAAATTACAACGGCAACAGCTGTGGCGCGCTCTCCACGGTGGTGGAGCTTGCCCCCGGCGAATCGGTGACCGTCGCCTTCGTGCTGGGCCAGGCCGGCATTGCCGTGAGCGACAGGGTCATGGCCCGCTACACCGAGCCGAAGGCCGTCGTTGAACGGGAGCTGGACGCCCTCAAGGCCGACTGGGCAAACCGCCTGTCCGCCTTCCGGGTGCACACCCCCTGCCCCGAGTTCGACACCATGATTAACACCTGGAACGCCTACAACTGCTTCATGACCTTCATCTGGTCCCGTGCGGCGTCGTTCATCTACTGCGGCCTGCGCAACGGCTACGGCTACCGGGATACGGTACAGGACATCCAGGGCGTGATCCACCTGGCCCCGGAGATGGCGAAGGAGAAGATCCGGTTCATGCTCTCAGCCCAGGTCCACCACGGCGGCGGCCTGCCGCTGGTGAAGTTCACCCACAATGCCGGCCACGAGGACACCCCGGAGGACGCCAGCTACGTCAAGGAGACGGGCCACCCCTCCTATCGCGCCGACGACGCGCTGTGGCTGTTCCCCACAGTCTACAAGTACATATCGGAATCCGGCGACACCGCCTTCCTGGACGAGGTCATCCCCTTCGCCAATAAGGACGAGGGCAGCGTCTACGAGCACCTGAAGCGGGCGCTGGCCTTCTCGATGAACCACCTCGGCCCCCACGGCCTGCCCGCCGGCCTCTACGCCGACTGGAACGACTGCCTGCGGCTTGGCGCGAACGGCGAATCCACCTTCGTGGCCTTCCAGTATTACTACGCCTTCACGATCCTGCGCCTCTTCGCCGCGGAGAAGGGCGACGGGGATTACCTGGCGTGGCTGGAGAAGGAACAGAAGGCGCTGGGCGACCGGCTCCAAGCGCTCTGCTGGAACGAGGACCGCTTCATCCGCGGCTTTACCGAGGCCGGCGAGACCATCGGCGAACGCGCCGCCCTGGAGGCGAACCTGTGGCTCAATCCCCAGAGCTGGTCGGTCATCAGCGGCCTGGCGGACCGGGAGCAGGCCGTCGCCGCCATGGACCAGGTCTACAGCCGCCTGAACACCGCCTACGGCGCCGTGCTGATGGACCCGCCCTTCCACGCCCACGCCTTCGACGGCGCGCTGGCGACGATCTTCAACCAGGGCGTCAAGGAGAACGCCGGCATCTTCTCCCAGTCCCAGGGCTGGGCGATCCTGGCCGAGGCGCTGCTGGGCCGTGGCGAACGGGCCTTCGCCTACTTCTCGGAGAACGCCCCCGCCATGCAGAACGACAGGGCGGAGGTGCGCGGCATCGAGCCCTACTGCTACGGCCAGTTCACCGAGGGCCCCGCCAGCGGCCACTTCGGGCGCTCCCACGTCCACTGGCTCACCGGCACGGCCTCCACAGTGATGGTGGGCTGCGTGGAGGGCATACTGGGCATGCGGCCCGACCTGCACGGCATAAGGGTCGCGCCGTCCATCCCGAAGGACTGGAAGGCGCTGGACATCGAAAAGACCTTCCGCGGCCGCCGGCTGCACATCCGCGTGGAAAACCCCGACGGCCGGGAATCCGGCTGCAAGGCGATGACCGTGAACGGCGCGGCCGTTTCCGGCAACTACATTCCAGAGGACATACTGACGCCGGAGACGCAGATCGTGCTGGTAATGTAGGACGGCTTTGATCTGGCTGGGAAACGAAAAAAGGGTTCTTCCAACGGGCACTCCACGAACAGGTACACCCTGAATGAAAAGCCGGGATTGCAGCGGCGGCGCCTTCGCCGCCGCTGCATTCTGTTCAAACATGGAATCAATGGCGGCGCAGGCATCGCCGCTACACACACCATTAGCCGTCAATCTTCAGCTTTTCATCTATGGTGGTTCCACACGGTGTGAGATGCCCATTCAGGAACACACCCCGGGAACAACGACTGGCGCATTGGAGCAGGGGCGGCGACGCGCCGCCCCTGTATCGCTTTGCATATTCTGAATTCCCCTTCTATCATTAAGGAAATACCGCGCAATTAAGGTGGTCAGCTGGCGAGTGATTTTTTCGTCAGGCGCTCTTGCAGATTTTGAAGGTTTACTTGGCGGTAAATCAAAAAATCTGCAAGAGATGACTGGCGGAAAAGGCACCGCCAGATGTGCCGCCGTATTGTGCGGTAGTTCCTTAAATTGACAACCCATCTGCGTGGATGTTATAATCTGTTACAATTAAGAGAGATTATCGCGTATTCCACGCTAATAGGGAGGCCGGAATATGTTTGGCAGGAAGTTTGAACTGAACGAACAGAATCTCGCCATCATCGAGGAGATCGGCAAGCACATGCCGGGCGGATTCTTCATCTACAAGGCCGCGCCGCCGGAGGAGCTGCTGTACGCAAACCGCACCGTGTTCGAGATCTTCGGCTGCGCGGACAGGGAGGAGTTCAAGGCACTGACCGGCAACACCTTCAGGGGGATGCTGCATCCGGACGACTACGACGCGATCTCCCAGTCCATCGTCGAACAGATCGAGAACAGCGAGGATCAGATGGACTACGCGGAGTATCGCATTATCCGCAAGGACGGTGTGGTGCGATGGGTGGACGACTTCGGCCACTACACGGATACCGGCGCCTATGGCGGCATCTACTACGTGTTCATCTCCGACATCACCGAGAAGCGGGAGCGGATGGCGTCGGACGCGGCCATCCGCACGGCGGTGATCGAAGCCCTCAGCGAGGCCTACCACACCGTGTGGTTGATCAAGGACGTAGAGGCGGAGACCTTCTCCCTTTACCGGGGCGATACCGAGGGCCTGACCGACCACGCCGCGCCGATCCGGGACGCCCTGGGCCGGCTGAAGTATTCCCAGGCCAAGGACTTCTACATCCGCACCACCGTGGCCACCGCCGACCAGGCCCGGCTCCAGGAGGAGCTGACCCTGGAAAACATCACCCGCCGCCTGTCGGAGAAGCCCCAGTACGCGGTGAACTACCTGCGCGTCATGAAGGACGGCAGCGAGCGCTACTTCCGCATCGAGTTCGCCAAGGTGGACATGCCCGGCGGCAAGCTGGGCGTGGTATGCGGCTTCAAGGACGTGGACGACGACGTGCGCCAGGAGCAGGCGGTGCAGCGCGCCCTCCAGGAAGGCCGCAGGGCCGAGGAGGAAAACCGTCGCCAGCAGCAGCATCGGGTGCAGCTGGACAACATGATCACCGCCATGGCCTCGGACTACCGCAGCGTCTACCACGTGGACCTGGACGCGGACCTCGCCATCTGCTACCGCGCCGACCCGGAGAATTCGGACCGATATGCCGAGGGCATGCGCTTTCCGTTCCACGAGCGCTTTGCCGAGTATTGCGAGGAATGCGTGGACGAGGCGTACAGGGCAGGCTTCATGGATTTCATCGATTCCGACAGCATCCGCAGAGCCCTGGCCACCGAGAACATCATCGCCTACCGCTACCTGGCCCGGCGCAACGGCAGCGAGTATTATGAGATGCTGCGCATGGCCGGCGTACGCCACCCGGCGGACCGGGATGACCACGTGGTCCACGCGGTGGGCGTGGGCTTCACCGTCATCGACGCCGAGATGCGCAAGAGCCTGGAGCAGCGCAAGGTGCTGGCCGACGCCCTGGCTGCGGCGGAGCAGGCCAACAACGCCAAGACCGCCTTCCTGTCCAACATGAGTCACGAGATCCGCACGCCGATGAACGCCATCATCGGCCTGGACAGCCTGGCCCTGCGCAACGAAAACCTGGACCCCGAGACCCGGGAATACCTGGAGAAGATCGGCGGCAGCGCGTGGCACCTGCTGGGCCTGATCAACGACATACTGGACATGAGCCGCATCGAATCCGGCCGCATGGTCATCCGCCGGGAGGAATTTTCGTTCAGGACCATGCTGGAGCAGATCAACACCATGGTCATGGCCCAGTGCAGCGAGCGAGGCCTGAAGTACGAATGCTCGACGCTGGGCGGGGTCAGCGACTACTACATCGGCGACGACATGAAGCTGAAGCAGGTGCTGATCAACATCCTCTCCAACGCCATCAAGTTCACCGACGCCCCCGGCAGCGTCACCCTGTCGGTGGAGCGCATCGGCGCCTATGGCGACCAGTCCACGTTGAGATTCGTCATCCGGGACACCGGCATCGGCATGGACAAGGCGTTCATCCCGAAGATATTCGATTCCTTCACCCAGGAGGACAGCAGCCGCAGCAGCAAGTACGGCTCCACCGGCCTGGGCATGGCCATCACCAAGAACATCGTGGAGCTGATGAACGGCACCATCTCGGTGGAATCGGAGAAGGGCGTCGGCACGGCGTTCACGGTGATCGTCACACTGCAAAACTGCGCCCATCGAGGCCCGGCCGCCCGGTACATCAAGCCCAGGGACATGCGGGTGCTGGTGGTGGACGACGAGGAAATCGCCGCCGAACACGCCCGGCTGGTGCTGGATGAGGCAGGCATCCAGGCGGATACCTGCCTGGACGGCGAAACGGCGCTTCAAATGCTGGAGGCGCAGCACATCAAGCACAGCGGCTACAACCTTGTGCTGCTGGACTGGAAGATGCCGGGGATGGACGGTCTGGAGGTGGCCCGGCGAATCCGAGAGCGCTATGACAACGAGACCACCGTCATCATACTCACCTCCTTCAACTGGGACGAGATCATGGACGAGGCGCTGCACGCGGGCGTGGACAGCTTCCTGGCCAAGCCGCTGTTCGGCGCGAACGTGATCGAGGAGTTCGAGCGCATCGCCCGCAAGAACAACCTCAGCCTGTTCGAGGAGCGACAGCGGGCCGAGCTGAAGGGGCGGCGGGTGCTGCTGGCCGAGGACGTGCTGATCAACGCCGAGATCATGAAGCAGCTGATCACCATGAAGGAGGCCGAAATCGAGCACGCCGCCAACGGCAGGATCGCCGTGGAGATGTTCGCCGCCAGCCCGGAGGATTATTACGACGCCATACTGATGGACGTGCGCATGCCCGAGATGGACGGCCTGGAAGCCACGAAGGCCATTCGCGCCCTGGACCGGCCCGACGCGAAGCGGGTGCCCATCATCGCCATGACGGCCAACGCCTTCGACGAGGACGTGCAGCGCAGCCTCCAGGTGGGCATGAACGCCCACCTCAGCAAGCCTGTGGAGCCGGAGCACCTGTTCCAGACGCTGGAGGAGCTGATCTGGGACGCGGACCATGCGCGGGAGCGTGATGCATGATGGAAGGAGAAAAGCGCAATCTCTCCAAAATAGACGTGTTCGCCATGGCCATCGGCGTGATGGTGGGCTGGGGCGCGTTCGTGATGCCCGGCACCACCTTCCTGCCCATCGCCGGCCCGGCAGGCTCGGTGCTGGCCCTGACCATCGGCGGCGCGCTGATGCTGGCCATCACCAAGCGCATCGTGGACCTGATGGGCAGCGGCATCGAGGTGCTCACCTCGCCGGGCAACGGCACCGAGCTGGTCATCCGCCTGCGGCTGAAGCTGGCGGCGGCGGAGGACATGCCCCGTGAGGAATTGGAAGCGGCTGAACCGGCGGCGGCCGGGGACGCGCCCGTGGATTTCAGCCGGATGCGCCTGCTGCTGGTGGAGGACAACCAGATCAACATGGAGATCGCCAGTATGATCCTCACCCAGATGGGCTTTGCCGTGGAGACCGCAGAGAACGGGCAGATCGCCGTGGACAGGGTCTCCGCCTCCAAGCCCGGCTATTACGACCTGGTGCTCATGGACATCCAGATGCCCGTGATGGACGGCTACACCGCCACCCGGAACATCCGCGCCCTGGAAGACCCGGCGCTGGCCCGCGTGCCCATCGTGGCCATGACGGCCAACGCCTTCGCCGAGGACGTGCAGGCCGCCAAAGACGCCGGCATGCAGGCCCACATCGCCAAGCCCGTGGACATCGCCGTGCTGCAAAGGACGCTGCAGGAAGTGCTGAGGGAGAGCTGAATATGAAAAAGAGCTGGGTCATGGTCGTCAATGTGGTGTTGATCGCCGCCATACTGGGCTTTGTGGCCCTGTATGCTAACTACGAGGGAAGGAACCGCTTTCGCCAGCAGATGGAGGCGTTCGAGGACACCTCGAGAGCCATGGAGAAGGTGACGGAGAACTATATGACCGGCGAGCAGCAGATCTGCGACGTGTGGGCGCGCTACATCAACAACCGCGCGCTGACCATCGGGGAGGCGGCGGACTTCATCCGCAGCTCCCACGTCATGGCGGAGGCCTCGGCCCACGTGCTGTTCGCGGATACGCTGACGGGGCTGTCCACCCGGCCCCGCCTGGACACCGCGGACGACTACAACGTGTCCTACGAGCGCCTGGGCCTGCTGGACGACACCGGCTGGATCAGCGCCGAGGGGCAGGCGATCAACGTCACCCGCGCGTTCACCAACCCCATGAACGGAGAACAGTCGCTGGCATTCTGCAATCGCATCACACTGCGGGAAGAGGACGGCACGCCCAGGGAGGCGCTGCTTTTGCGGGTGATGCCCGTCAGCGGTCTGGAGAAGAAGTGGGTATTCCCCAACGAAAGCTACCAGAACGCCGAGTTTTCCATCATCGATACCCGGGGAAACTACATCATCCGGGGCAATGCCTTCGAGGATACCAGCTTCTTCGAGTTCTACAAATCCCGCAACCCGGAAAGCCCTGACAGCCAGAAGCTGTTCGACGCCATCATCTCCGGCAAGGGGGCATTTACGATGCTGGACGCCCGGGGCAGGGAGTGCGCCGTCATCTACACGCCCATCGCAACCGCCGGCGGCTGGGTGCTGCTCAGCTGCAACCCGACGGCAGAATTCCGCGAGGTCAATGAAAACTGGATGCTGATCGGCATCGTGTCGGCAGGGCTGATCCTGCTGTTCATCATCGACCTGACCTATATGCAATACCTGAACATGCGCTACCAGGCCGCCGCCAGGGAAGCCGCCCAGGCCAACCGCGCCAAGACCGATTTCCTTTCCACGATGTCCCACGACATCCGCACCCCGATGAACGCCATCATCGGCCTGACCACCCTCACCGAGCGCAACCTGGGCGACGGCGAGGCGGTGCGCGAGAACCTGCGCAAGATCACCCTGGCCAGCAACCACCTGCTGACGCTGATCAACGATATACTGGACATCTCCAAGGTGGAAAGCGGCAAGCTGACCCTCAGCCCGGTCACCTTCTCCATCGTGGAGACAGTGGAGAACCTGGTGAATCTCTCCCAGCCCATGATCCGGGAGAAGAATATCGATTTCAGCTTCCACATCAGCCGCATGGACGTGGAATACCTCCACGCCGACCAGCTGCGGCTAAACCAGATCTACATCAACCTGCTCTCCAACGCCATCAAGTACACCGAGCCGGGCGGAAAGGTAAGCGTGGATTTGCAGGAGACGGCCAGTGAAAAGCCCGGCTCCGTGCGGCTTGTCTACGTGGTGAAGGACACCGGCATCGGCATGACCCCGGAATTCATGGCGAAGATGTACCAGCCCTTCTCCCGCCAGACGGACAGCCGGGTCAACAGCATCCAGGGCACGGGCCTGGGCCTGGCCATCACCAAACAGATGGTGGAGCTGATGAACGGCGCCATCGAATGCCAAAGCGCGGTTGGCAAGGGCACCACCTTCACCGTCTCCATCGATATCGCCATAGCCGAACGCCAGCGGGACGATCTGAAGCTGGAGCCCATGGACATACTGGTGGTGGACGACGACGAGATCCTGTTGGACACGGCCACGGACACCCTCCGGTCGCTGGGCGCGACGCCGGAGGTGGCGGGCAGCGGCCTGGAGGCGCTGGGCATGATCGCCCGCCGTCATGAGCAGGGCCGGGACTACGCCGTGGTCATCGTGGACTGGAAGATGCCCGGCATGGACGGCGTGGAGACCGTTCAGCGCATCCGCGAAGAGGTGGACGCGCGCATTCCGATCCTGCTGGTTTCCGCCTACGACTGGTCCGAGGTCGAGGACGCCGCCCGGGCGGCAGGCGCAGACGGCTTCATCACCAAGCCCCTTTTCCGCTCCACGCTGTACGACAGGATCAACCAGCTGCTTGGCACCGAAGTCCGTTCCGTCGAGCCGGAGGACGACTATTCCGACCTGGCGGGCATGCGCATCCTCGTGGCGGAGGACAACGAGGTCAACTGGGAGATCATCTCCGCGATGCTGGGCATGTTCGGCATCGAGACGGAGCGCGCCGTGAACGGCCGGGTCTGCGTGGACATGATGCGCCGAGCGACGCCGGGGCAGTACGCGCTGATCTTCATGGACGTGCAGATGCCAGAGATGAACGGCCTGGACGCCACGCGGCAGATCCGCCAGCTGGGCGACCCGTGGGCCAGGTCCATCCCCATCGTCGCCATGACGGCCGACGCCTTCTCAGAGAACGTCACCGCCTGCCTGGATGCGGGCATGAACGGGCACATTGCCAAGCCCGTGGATTTGAAGCTGGTCATCAAGGAGATCAGGCGTGTCAAGGGATCAAGAGCGTAAAAAGGTCGAAAAGACGATGCTGTAAATGAGATTCTGATTTATCGAGCATCAGCTCGATAAATCAGAATTTTTCATCCCATCAAAAACATATGGACAACGCCCCTCATTCATGTTACAATATGATTAGCTAATTATGATTATTGGCTTTTGTACTATTCCTGAAAAAGAGGTATGCCCATGGAATCCAACACTCAAACCAGGCTGGGCGGGGGGCTTTCACCGTTCAGCGCCTGGGCGTTCGCGCTGGGCACCGCTGTCGGCTGGGGTTCGCTGATCGTCACGGCGAACAACTACCTCGGCCAGGCCGGTCCGATGGGCAGCGTGCTGGGCATCGTGCTGGGCGCGCTGATCATGCTGGTCATCGCCCGGAACTACAGCTACATGATGCAGATCTTCCCCGACGTCGGCGGCGCGTACACCTACAGCCGCGAGGTGTTCGGCTACGACCACAGCTTCCTGACCGGCTGGTTTTTGACGCTGACTTACCTGGCCGTACTGTGGGCCAACGCCACATCGATCCCGCTGTTCACCCGCTACTTCCTGGGCGGGGTGCTGCAAATCGGGAAGATGTACACCATCTTCGGCTACGACGTCTACCTGGGCGAGACCGTGGTGACCATCGCGGTGATCCTGGCTACGGCGCTGCTGTGCATGCGCAACCACAAGCTGACCACCGCGCTGATGACCGTGCTGGTGTGCGTGTTCTTCGCGGGCATTGCCGGGGTGTTCCTTGCCGCGATGCTGGGGCTGAAGATTCCCCTGGCCCCCCACTACATCCCCGACGCCAACGCCCTCGGCCAGATCGTAAAGATCGCGGTCATCACCCCCTGGGCGTTCATCGGCTTCGAGAGCATCTCCCACCGCACCGAGGAATTCAATTTCCCCCACAGGCGGATATTCCGGGTGATGGTGGCCGCGGTGGCCGCCACGGCGGCGCTGTACGCCTTCGTCACGCTGCTGTCCGTCACCGCCTACCCCGAGCGCTACAGCTCCTGGCTGGAGTACATCCGGGACCGGGGCAACCTGTCCGGCATCGAGGCGATTCCCGCCTTCTACGCCGCCCACCACTACCTGGGCGAAGGCGGCGTGTGGATACTGATGGCCTCGCTGATGGCGCTGATCCTGACCAGCCTGATCGGCAACACCACCTGCCTGAGCCGACTGTTCTACGCCCAGAGCATGGACGGCATACTGCCGAAGAAGTATTCCCAGCTCAACAACCAGGGTGTGCCCGCCAACGCCATGAAGCTGATCGCGGCGGTGTCGGTCATCATACCCTTTGTGGGGCGCACGGCCATCGGCTGGATCGTTGACGTCACCACCATCGGCGCCACGCTGATCTACGGCTTCGTATCCGCGGCGGCCTTCAGGACGGCCAGCGAGCGCAGGGACAATGTGGAAAAATGGACCGGCTTGGTCGGCCTTGGCCTGATGATCGCCTTCGGCCTGTACATACTGCTGCCGAACCTGGTGTCCTACGGCTCGATGGAGCGCGAGACCTACTTCCTGTTCGTGGTGTGGAGCGTTCTGGGCTTCCTGTTCTTCCGCTACATCCTGCGCAACGACCGGGAAAAGCGGTTTGGCAATTCCATCGTGGTGTGGATTGCGCTGCTGTCGCTGGTGCTGCTGATCAGCTTGATCTGGATGCGCCAGTCGATGATCGTGGCCAACGACCGGATGATGGACAGCATCAAGGCCTACTACGAGGAGATCGGCGACGCCACCCGCATGGCCGACGAGGCCTACATCGTCCAGCAGGCGAACTGGCTGGACGCACAGAACACCCGCACGCTGCTGATCGCCATCGTCATGTTCACCATCGCCGTGGCCATGATGTTCTCGAACCACGCCTACCTGAGCCGGCGGGCCAACGAGAGCGAGCAGGCCGCCAACGTGGTCCCGATGACCGGCGTCAAGAGCAAGCACGCCTTCCTGAAGAAGGAGCGGGACATCGACGGGACCATCGCCGACGGCACCGTCAGAGCGTTCGCCGTGGCGGTCTGCGACGTCAACGGCCTCAAGAAGATCAACGACACCCAGGGCCACAAGGCCGGCGACGAATACATCTGCAAGGCGTCAAAGCTGATCTGTGAGATCTTCAAGCACAGCCCGGTCTACCGTACCGGCGGCGACGAGTTCGTCGTGGTGCTGACGGACCGGGATTACACCGCGCGCAAGGAGCTGATGAAGGTCCTGCACGACCGTTCGGTGCACCACATCTCCACCGGCGGCGTGGTGGTTTCCGGCGGCATCTCCGATTACAACGCCGACGGGGACGTCAGCTTCCACCAGGTGTTCGAGCGCGCCGACGCGCTGATGTACGAGGAAAAGCAGCTGCTCAAGGGCCTGGGCTCCATCACCCGGGACGAGGACCCCGAGGCCGGGACAAACGCCGGCGACGAGGCCTCCATACTCAACGTGCGGAAAAAGGTGCTGGTGGTGGAGGACGAATCCGTCAACCGCATGATGCTGGGCAACGTCATCGAGGCCGATTACGACGTGCTCTACGCCGAGGACGGCATCGAGGCCATGCACCTCATCGAGGCCAACCGCAGCGACCTGGCGCTGATGCTGCTGGACCTGCAAATGCCCCGCATGAACGGCCTGGAGGTGCTCAAGGCCGTCAAGGAGGACAAGGATCTGCGGCAGCTGCCCATCATCGTGCTGACCGCCGATCAGGACGCCGAGCTGGAGTGTCTGAAAATCGGCGCGGTGGACTTCATCCCCAAGCCCTACCCCGCCTGGGAGATCGACAAGGCCCGCGTGGACCGGTGCGTGGAGCTGTCCGAGAGCCGCGAGACCATCAAGTCCACCGAGCGCGACAGCCTGACCCGGCTGTACAACATCGATTACTTCCTGCGCTACGTCAGCCTGTACGACCAGCACTACCCCGAGATGGCCATGGACGCCGTGGTGGTGGACATCAACCAGTTCCACATGCTCAACGAGCGCTACGGCAAGATCTACGCCGACGAGATCCTGCGCAAGATCGGCGAGAGCATCCGCCAGGCGGCCCGCAAGGTAGGCGGCGTGGGCTGCCGTCAGGGCGCCGACACCTTCCTGCTGTACTGCCCGCTGCACGAGGACTATACCCCGATGATGGAGCAGCTTGCCGCCGACGTGGCCACCGGCAAGGGGGCTTCGGACCGGGTACGGCTGCGCATGGGCATCTATCCCCAGGTGGACAAGACGTTGGACATCGAGCGCCGCTTCGACCGGGCCAGGATGGCCGCGGACTCCGTCAAGGGCGGCCAGTCGAAGGCCATCGGCATCTACGACGCAAAGCTGCACGAGGCCGCGCTGTTCCGCGACCGGCTGCTGGAGGATTTCCACAGCTCTATCAAAGACCGGCGCTTCAGGGTCTACTTCCAGCCCAAGTTTGACATCCGTCCAGACAAGCCTGTGATGTCCAGCGCCGAGGCGCTGGTGCGCTGGGACCACCCCGAGCTGGGCATGATCAGCCCCGGTGTGTTCATTCCGCTGCTGGAGGAGAGCGGCATGATCCTCGACCTGGACCGCTTCGTCTGGCGCGAGGCTGCTGCCCGCATCCGCGAGTGGAAGGACAGGTACGGCTTCGCCGTGCCCGTGTCAGTGAACGTATCGCGCATCGACATGCTGAACCCGAACCTGAAGAACATCTTCAGCGAGATCCTGAACGCCTTCGACCTTGACACCGAGGACTTCATGCTGGAGATCACTGAATCCGCCTACACCGGCGAATCCGACCAGGTGCTGTCCACCGCCCGGGAGCTGCGCGGCATGGGCATGGGCTTCCGCATCGAGATGGACGACTTCGGCACCGGCTATTCCTCGCTGGGCATGCTGACCAAGCTGCCCATCGACGCGCTGAAGCTGGACATTTCCTTCGTGCGCAGCGCCTTCGGCGAGACCCGGGACGTTCGCATGATCGAGCTGATCATCGACATCGCCGACTATCTGCGGGTGCCCGTGGTAGCCGAGGGCGTGGAGACCGAGGAGCAGCTTATGGCCCTGAAAGAGCTGGGCTGCGACTACGTGCAGGGCTTTTACTTCTCCAGGCCCGTGCCCGCCCAGGAGTTTGAGCGTTTCCTGGTGGAGCGCGGCCGGGAGAGCGCCGAGATCAACCCCGAGGTTCGCACCCGCTTCATGCGCAATTCCGACTTCCTGAGCAGCGACTACGAAAATATCTACTACATCGACACCCGCACCGACTGCTACCTGGAGTTCTACACCGGCTCCAGAGGCGCGCTGGAGATCCGCCCCGGCGGCACCGATTTCTTCCGGGACGCGCCCCTCAAGCTGCTGGACGGCGTGGCCGCGGAGGATGTGGAGCGGGTACGCGACGCCCTTCAAAAGGAACGTCTGGCCGCCCCGGCGTCCGGCAAGGCCGACACCGTGCTGCGCTATCGCCGCATGCGCGGCGGCGCGCTGAGATCGTATTGCCTGAAAGCCATCCCCACCCGCGAAGGTGACGACCATATCATCATCGGCGTCAGGCCGGAATGACACAGGTTCAGGGAGGAACGAAGCATGACCTTTTACCTTGACATGGACGGCGTACTGGCCGACTTCGACCGGGGACTGCGGGAGCTCGCCGGCATCGAGCCCCGCTCCGTCAACGATGCGCGTCCTCCGGAGTATGAGGACGCCATGTGGGCCGCCATCCGCGCCGTACCCCATTTCTACCTTGAGCTGCCGCCGATGAACGGCGCGATGGACCTGTTCCGGCGGCTGAACAGCCTCGACGGCGTGCGCTGCGAGATCCTCACCGGCATCCCCAAGCCCAGGCGCAACATCGCCACTGCCGCCGAGGACAAGCGAGAATGGGTCCGCCGCCACCTCTCCCCCGACATGAAGTGCAATATCGTCATGAAGGAGGAAAAGCCCAGGTTCTGCCATGGGCCGGAGAGCGTGCTGATCGACGACACCCAGGCCAATATCGACGCCTGGGAGGCCATGGGCGGCACCGGGATACTGCATGTGTCGGCGGAGGAGACGCTGCGCGCCATCGCCGCGCGGCTTGCTCTGACGGAGGTTTTGCCGTAGGCAGCCCGCGCACCCGCGCTGCGGTTCAACGACTGTTGCCGGTCTGTTTTATCGTGTCTCACCACAATCATCATATGACAAGGAGTGTTCCCATGAAGAAAAAGCTGATACTGCTGTTCACCGTCGCCCTGGCCCTGTGCCTCGTCGCCCAGGCCGCGCTGGCCGCCCCCGAGGGCTACACCCTCAACAAGGTCACCATCCTCAGCCGCCACAACCTGCGGGCCCCGCTCTCCAGCAACGGGTCGGTGCCCGAGGAGCTGACCCCCCACACCTGGCGCCAGTGGACCGTCAATTCCAGCGAGCTGACGCTCAAGGGCGGCGTGCTGGAGACCCGCATGGGCCAGTATTTCCGCCAGTGGCTGGAGAGCGAGGGCCTGATCCCCGAAAACTATGTCCCCGCCGACGGCGAGGTGCGTTTCTTCGCCCGCAACAAGCAGCGCTGCATCGCCACTGCCCGGTACTTCGCCACCGGCATGATGCCCGCAGCGGACGTTCACGTGGCTTTCACCGGCGACGACGAGCACCCGGACGACATCTTCAAGCCCGCCCTGCGCTACTACAGCGACGCCTTTGCCGAGGCCGCCATTGCCATGGCTGACGAGACCGCCGGCGAAAACGGCTTTGCCGGAAAGGACGAGGCCCTGCGCGACAGCTACAGGCTGGTGATGGACGTGGTGGACATGCAGGACAGCGAGATCTACCAGAGCGGCAAGTACGGCGACCTTCTGAAGGACACCTCCGGCATCGAGCTGGAAGCGGACGCCGAGCCCAACGTCTTCGGCCCCGTCAAGGTGGCCAACCAGGTGGCCGATGCGCTGATGCTGCAATACTACGAGGACCCCGACCCGGTAGCCGCCGCCTTCGGCCACGAGCTGACCGAGGAACAGTGGAAGCAGATCGTGGACGTGAAGGAGATCTTCGCCGTGCTGCGCCACGGCACCCCGCTGGTGGCCCTGTCCATCGCCAACCCCGTGGTAAAGGACCTCTACAGCGAGCTCAACGACGCGGGCCGGCTGTTCAGCTTCAGCTGCGCCCACGACTGCACCATCCTGGGCGTGCTGGCCTCGCTGGGCGCAGTGGATTATGAGCTGCCCAACACCCTGGAGATGCACACCCCCATCGGCGTGAAGCTGGTATTCCAGCGGCTGCTGGACAAGGACGGCGCGGCCTGGTATGACGTGAGCCTCGTCTACCAGAGCACCGAGCAGACGCGCAACGTGACGGAGCTGACCCTGGACAACCCGCCGATGCGCTACGCCCTGGACTTTGAGGGCGTCGAAAAGAACGCCGACGGCCTCATCGCTGAGGCGGACCTGCTGGGCCTGTTTGAGCGCGCCATGGACGCTTTCGACCACCTGGACGACCAGTACGGCATGAACGCCGCGGCCTGACGCTTCTTCCAAAACACACTGCCCGGAACGACGGGGGCCACTGCCCTTCCGTCGCTCCGGGCAGTTTTGTATACCTAATGAATGATATAGAAACCCCTCGCTTCGCTCAGGATGAAACCAATACGCTTGTCATCCTGAGCGGAGCGAAGCGGAGTCGAAGGATCTATTATATTTCTTATTAAAAGCAGTATTAGTTTTATATTTGAAGTTCCTTAACGCTCCGCCAGGCCTGCGGCGCGGAATGAACACTGGTGGCATGCAATACCGCCCACTGTTTTCTGCCACATCTGCAGAACGGGACAGATTAATCAATCCCGAACATGCCGCGTGAATAATAATTTAAGAAATCCATGGACAACTACCATTTCACTATGATATAATGGTTTACATAAATCCAACAAAGGAGGTTATCCCATGAAGAGACTATGCTGCCTTGCGCTCACGCTGGCCCTGCTGGCGTGCGCAATCCCCACCGCCCTTGCCGAGTACACGCCCGGCACCTATACGGCGGAGGCCACCGGCCATGAAGCCGGCCTTGCGGTGACCGTGACCGTAGACAGGACGGGCATCACCGCCGTGGACATCGATGCGAGCCACGAAACCCCGGAGATCGGCGGCGCCGCCAGGGACGCCCTGATCGAGCAAATCATGGCCGCGCAGGGCGCCGAGATCGACGGCGTCACCGGCGCCACCGAGACCAGCATCGGCGTGAAGCTGGCGCTGACCGAGGCGCTGAACCAGGCCGCGGGCGTCACCGCCACCGAAAAGACCGCCATCGCCGACGGCACCTACACCGGCACCGCCCCCAGCTTCGGCCTGACCGGTCCCCTGACCGCCGAGGTCACCCTTGCGGATGGCAGGATCACCGACATCAAGGTCGTCTCCGAGACCGACAGCCAGACCGGCGAGTGGTTTGGCTCTGCTGAAGAACTGTTGATCCCCCGCATCATCGAGAACCAGTCCCTGGCTGTGGACGCCATCACCGGCGCGACGACCTCCTCCAACGGCATCCGCAACGCCGTGGCGGCGGCCATCGACGCGGCGGGCGGCGACAGCCTCCAGTGGTACACCGAGGTGTCCAAGAAGGACGACACCGTGGTCATCGAGGACTACGACGTGATCGTGGTGGGTATGGGAGGCTCCGGCGTGTTCTCCTACTGCGCGGCGGCCGACCAGGGCGCGACCGTGTTCGGCATCGAAGCGGCGGGCAAGATCGGCGGCAACTCCGTCTGCACCTACGGCCCGATGGCACTGAACAGCCGGTACCTGAAGGAAAAGTTCAACAACGGCGAGGATTACATCAACCCCGACGACGTCTACAAGGTCTGGATGGACTATGTGGAGGGCGACGAGAAAGCCGACGTCATCCGCGAGGCCGTCTACAACTCCGGCTCCGCGCTGGACTATTACGTGGACAACTTCGGCTTCGAGTTCGAGGGCCTGGGCCTGCTGGGCAGCTTCGTGGTGCCCGAGTGGGACAAGGAGTGGTGCGTGTACACCGCCGACGCAGACAACACAGCCTGGAACATCCTCGGCCCCAACAAGACCTACCAGTTCCTGCGCGCGCTGGACATCGCCAACGCGAAGAACGAGAAGAACCGGTACATGACCGAGCTGACCGCCGACAGCCTCATCTTCGATGACGCGGGCAAGGCCATCGGCGTGAAGGCCACCTATTACGACGGCACCACCTACGAGATCTACGGCAAGGCCATCATCCTCGCCACCGGCGGCTTCCTGGGCAACGACGAGATGATGGTGGAATACCTGGGCTCCACCGTAAACGCCATCGGCGACACCGTGAACAAGGGCGCCGGCATTAAGATGGGCCAGTCCGCCGGCGGCGCGCTGTACATGATGGGCACGCTGCCCATGGTGCACATCAGCCAGGTAAAGAACATCATCCGCACCGACGACCTCACTGCCGACCAGAAGGCGATCCTGACCGCGCTGGCGCTGACCACCGACCGGCCCATGATCACCACCACCGGCGAACCCTGGGGCAATGTGAACCAGAGCGGCACCACCGCCGACGGCATCGAGGTGGAGATCGTGTTCGCCCCGAACTTCATGTATTACAATCTCTACACCCAGGCCGACATCGACGCCATCCGCGAGACGGGACTGAGCGAGGCCCAGGCCGCCGCCACCTCCAACTTCCTGGCCCAGGGCGGCACGCTGCCCGAGGCGGGCACGCCGGTGGCCGACATCGACGAGATCCTGTCCGTGGGCGAGACCTACGGCGACGTCATCAAGGCGGACGGCATCGCGGCGCTGGCTACGGCCATCGGCTGCGACGAAGCCACCCTCTCCGCGACGCTGAACGGCGAGGACGCGGTCTACTACGCCGTGCCCTGCACCAGCTGGGCCTACGGCACCGTGGGCGGCCTGGACGTGGACGTGAACATGAACGTGCTCCGCGAGGACGGCACGCCCATCGAGAACCTGTTTGCCGTCGGCCAGGATTCCGAGGGCGTCTGCAACAAGGACGGCAAGGCCTACACCCCCTGGGGCGGCCAGGCGCAGAGCTGGACCTTCGTTTCCGGCGAAATCGCCGGCAAACAGGCTGCGGCCGTTGCCAAGTAAAGGCCTGAATGATCTACGCCGCTCTCCTTCAATGGAGGGCGGCGTTTCCCTTTGAATTGCCTTGCCTGATCAAAAACAGGTGAAGGGAGCCCTTCTTCGTTGCATCCCATTTCCCAACGCGCCTCATCGCGCTCCTGCAGGCTTTCGGCAATTCCGATATCAGCCTCAGCCAACCCAGTGACGACCCATATGGGCATTAACACGGCGAGTGCCCCCGATGACGTCAGACATTCCCTCAGCGGGGATAAAGCAAGCTATATTTGCTTATTGACATCCCATAAGCCGTCCTGTACAATCATAGCAGACAAGGAATCCGATATAGAGACCATATTCTGATGAATCATGATATGAGGGGAGCGTACTATATGAGCAAGAAGCTGGTCGCCTGGTTTTCCGCCAGCGGCATTACCGCAAAGGTCGCGCGGGAAATTGCGGCCGTAGAGAACGCGGACTGCTTTGAGATCAGGCCCGAGGCGCCTTATACTCGCGAGGACCTGGATTACACCAACAAGCAATCACGCAGCACACAGGAAATGAGCGACCCGAACTGCCGCCCCGCGACAGTCGGACACGTAGAGGACATGGCGCAATACGACGTGGTCTTCGTAGGCTTCCCCATCTGGTGGGGCCGTGAGCCCAGCGTGGTGGATACGTTCCTGACCTCCTACGACTTCGGCGGCAAGCGGATCGTGCCCTTCTGCACCTCCGGCGGCAGCGGTATCGGCAAGACCGCCGAACGCATCCAGGGCCTGGTGGGCGACAAGGCCCGCGTCGATGCCGGCAAACGCCTGGGCGGCGAGATTCAGGAAGCGGATCTCAAGCTCTGGACCGAAGGACTGAAGCTATGAGCGCGATGGAACTGATCCGGCAACGCCGGAGCGTTCGGACCTTCGACGGCAAGTCGTTGAAAGCCGAAGATCAGGAAAAGTTGTTGTCCTTCGCGGCACAGGTCACCAACCCCTACGGCCTTCCGATCACCTGGCGCATACTGAGCGCTCGGGAAAACGGGCTTTCCAGCCCCGTCATTTCCGGGACGGACAGCTTCATCGCGGGCAAGCTGCGTCGCGCGCCCCACGCGGAGGAGGCGTTCGGCTTTGCCTTCGAGCGGTTCGTACTCTATGCCCAATCGCTGGGCATCGGCACCACCTGGATCGCCGGGACGATGAACCGTGCGGCCTTTGAGGCGGCCATGGGGCTGGAAGAGGGCGAGGTCATGCCCTGCGTCAGTCCCCTGGGATATCCCGCCGCAAAGCTGTCCCTCCGGGAAAGCCTGATGCGCAAGGGCATCAAGGCGGACAGCCGCCTGGATTTCGACGCGCTGTTCTTCGATGGCGGCTTTAACAGGCCCCTCACGCCGGAAAGGGCGGGCAGCCTTGCCCTGCCGCTGGAGATGGTGCGTTGGGGGCCTTCCGCCGTCAACAAGCAGCCCTGGCGCGTGGTCCTGGCGGGCAATTCCGCCCACTTTTACGAAAGAAGATCCAAGGGCTACGTGGACCGCACCGGCTGGGATATCCAGAAAATCGACCTCGGTATCGCGCTGTGCCACTTCGCCTGCGGGCTGGAGGCGCAAGGTACCGGTTGGCGCCTGACCGTAGCCGACCCGGGGATTGCGGTTCCGGACGCCACAGAATATATCGCCACCATCCTGGCGTCTGCCTGACGGGAAGCACCCATTGCGAATCAACGGCTCCGGCGGGGCATTCCCGGGGCCGACGACGTCATGTCCTCGGGGGTACCGTGTGATTTGAAGGAAGGATTGTCCGTGGTACAATGATCTTGTTCATCGGAGGGTGGATTGTTCTGAAGAAATGATCAACCGGATAAGATGGCAGGCTGAAACGCCCGCTTCTTATCCGGTTTTTATACTAATAATATTCTACTACAATATATTTGGTCGGTAAACTTGACAGCCATTCAAGAGACCGACCAAATATATTGTAGTAGAATAATATAAAAAAACCATTTCGGAGCCGACACAAACAGGAATGAAAGCACCATGCAGATTCTACATATTGTCTAATCTCAACCTAAACCTATATCCTCGCCATCCATCTTTTCAATCGCCACGTATCGCCCTGCCCGGATCGCCTGGATCACGCGGTCTATATCATCAGGGTTTCCCTGAATCTCCATCGTCACAGAGCCATCCCACTCGTTATTCACCCATTCTGTACAGCCGTACGACGACGCAGCGTAACGGAAGCCCACGCCCTGGGCACAGCCTGTGATCGCGATAAGGGCGAGTGTGCAAAGCATTGCCATCGTGCCTCAGTCGGCATCGTTGAAGAGCCACCCATGCTCTCCGTGATAGATCATCAGCTTCGTCATGCCGCCGTCCACGCAGATGTTTTCGCCGGTGATGAACCCGGCCTCTTCCGAGCAGAGGAACAGAGCCAGGCCCGCGATGTCCTCCGGCTTTCCCACGCGCCCCACCGGCTGCTGGCAGGCATCCGCGCCGGTGATGTCTGAATCCGTCGTATCGATCCAGCCGGGCGAAATGCTGTTCACCCGAGCCCTGCCCGCCAGGCTGACGGCCAGCGCGTGGGTCAGCGCCGCGATGCCGCCCTTGGCGGCGGTGTAGCTTTCCGTCTGGGGCTGGCTCATGCGGTCGCGGGAGGAGGAGAGATTGATCACCGACGCCCCGGGGGCGAAGTACGGCATGAACAGCTTCGTCAGGTAGAACGGCGCGGTAACGCCGATCGCCAGCGCCCTCTGGAACGCATCCCAGCCGCAATCGTCGATGCCCGCCATAGGCGGCGGCGCGTTGTTGATGAGATAGTCCACATGGCCACTTCGCTGAATGACCTGCGCCGCGAATCGCTCCAAAACCCGTGGATCGGAAATGTCCCCCACGTACCAGTCGCCGGGAGTGGTATCTATGATATGCAGCACTGCGCCTTCCGCCTCAAACGCCCCGGCGATGGCCTTACCGATGCCGTGCGCGCCGCCGGTAACGACGGCCACCTTGCCAGTAAAACGTCTCATATCCATATCGGTCGCCTTATCGCATATACCGTATAATTCATGACCCGTCTTCGCCCTGTATGATGCATACTGCTTCATATGAAGACCCTTCTGTTCCCGGCTGCCCCCGGGGAGCAGCATTCCTTTACAACAGTTCGATCGGAACCGTATAGCCATCGTCGCCACGTGCCACGGTGTAAACGGCGCAGTTTCCGATAAACTTCGGCCAATAGCCGCCGTTGGATTCCGGCGTAAGGTATTCCAGGATGCCCTTCATGGCGATGGCATGGGTAGAAACAAGTACATTTCCCCTGCATTCCCGCAGTTCTTCCATGAAGGCGCCGGTTCTGGCCACCACATCAGCCAGCGGCTCCATGCCATCCGGGGCGGGATTGTGTATAAAATCGCTGAAAAAGGCGACGACCTCGGGCGCCAGCGCGTTGAGATCCATGCCCTCGTAGGGGCCATAATCCATCTCGATCAGGCGATGGTCCACTTCCACCGGAACACCCGGCGCGATAATACGAGCCGTCTGAACCGCCCGGATCAGCGGGCTGGAAAAGACGCGGTCGAAGACGATTCCCATCCCCCGGAGCCTGTTCGCCGCCGTCTCCGCCTGGACGAAGCCCTGCGCATTCAGCGGATAATCGCTCCTGCCCTGGAGAACATGTCGGCTGTTCAGTTCCGTCTGGCCGTGGCGGATGACGTAGATCATAGAATACTCCCGGTCCTTCACCTGTTATTTCGCTTTATACATATTCAAGCCGTGCCTTGCATCTTCTCAAGTACCCTGTGCACCTGTTTCTGCAATTCCCTGATCCGGCTCATTTTCTCCCTCCAGATCACATCATAAACCGACTGATGTCGACGCCCCACAGCCTTGCTGTCTTGATGAGCTCTTCCGGGGTCATATCATCCACTCTGAGCGCGTCCATCAGGGCCGGGCCGATACCTCCGCCATAATAGGCCGCAAAGCACTCGTTCCTCACCGCTTCGCGCAAAGCTTCATAATCAATCATGGTTTTCCCTCCAGGCAGGCCGCCAGTCCGTCTGCAAAATGCACATGCCCTTCTTCCGTAAAGTGAACGCCGTCGAAGGCGAGGTCGATCTGCCAATCCCCCGCGTCGGCAAAGCGCAGGCCGAGCCGCCCCGCCAATGCTCTGTACTGCCCCGCCATCATCTTTGATTCCTCCACAAGCCCATCGTCTGGCACCCAAGCGCCGCGCTTCATTGGCGGAGGAGAAACCAACAGGATCGGCGGAACCGCGCAGCCAGTGAGAAGCGCCTCCATTCGCTTGGCGACCTCCCCCGCCCTCGCGCCCTCCAGCAGATCGTTGGTGCCGAGCATGACGATGAGCATGTCCGCCTTACTGTTCTCCACATCCTCATAAAACTGCCGCAGCTCATGTACCCCGGTGGGGATCTTCCTTCCATTCTTTCCGTCATTGACGGCCTCAAAGCCGGTTTTCTCCGCCAGGACCGACGGCCATGGGGCGGCATACCTGCCGCCGAAGAAGCCGCACGGGTCATACCCATAGGTATTGGAATCGCCAAAGCACCACAGCTTCATCGCTGTCCCCCCTATCCCCGCACAAACGGGGCGTTGTATTCCGCGTTGATATCGCGAATCTCCTTTTCGCCATCAATATACGGCTGATAGATCGACTCAATCCTTCCGCCTCCGCGGTTATCGCAGCCGGAGCAGAATTCGCAATCTATGCCGCAGGATCCCCACAACGCCTGGTGGACGATGCGAATGCGATCCTCCCGGGTGGTGTCCTTGATCAATATGGATTTCATGGCATTATTCCTCCCGCTGCCTGGCCTCTTCTAACACCCGCTTCATCCGCAGGTCCGGAATGATCCACGGCGTCATTGCCACCACCAACAGCGGGCAGGAGGCATAGTGCGCGCCCGGGATGAAGCTCAGGATCAGCGCCAGCGCTTCCACGGCGATGGTCCACTGCTCCTTCCGGCTTTCGGTGACAGCCGCCTTGAGTATCTCGCAGTCATTGGAATGGATGATCGCCTTTTCAAGCAGTATATAGCTGCCCGCGCACAACAGGTTCATCAGTACATAGACCCGCACCGGCAGCATGGCGAATTTGGATTTGCCCACCCAGCCCGTGGTGACCGGCTGGAAGGACAGCAGGAACAGGTACAACAGGTTTGACCAGAGAATTCTGCCGTCCACGCTTCCCGTCACCTGTAACAGGTGATGGTGGTTGGCCCAGTTGACGCCCACCACGATAAAGCTGATCAGATAGCACACGGCCAGCGGCATCACGCCCATGAGCGCGGCCATGTCGTTCCCCTCCGGCAGGTCGATGATGAGTATGGTGATCGTGATGATGATGGCGATCACGCCATCGCTGAAGGCTTCAAGTCGTCCCCTGGTCATGGTTTCCCCGCGTCCTTTCCGCATTCCGATTCACAGGCTTCGATCGGCTTTCGGAAGCTCTCCCCAAACCGCCGGTCGTCCGCTTTTCCTGTAATCCATGGCTATCCGCATCTCCGATATCCCGTGTCGTCCGGCCCCGATTTACCATCTGCGCAACCGACCCGCGATCGGCGGGTTCTTCTCACGGCTGTTTCATCCGGGAAACGTCATAACGATCCAGAAAAATCAGGCCGTTCAGGACCCAGACATCCGACAGATCCGGCTCGCCGTCTTCCTGCACAGTGCAGACAAGGTAATCTCCTTCGCCGTGGCGGGTGTTGGGGAGATTGGTATGCAGCACGTCTCCCCTGGCCGTCTCAACGGTTACCGTAATATCGATTGGAACGTGCATGGCATAGTACGCATCCCTGGACGGGATTGCAACGATGTCAATAAATACATTCTTCTCTGCAAAATCCTCTCTGCGCAGCTCGCTGCCGCCCGGCTTCGCATATCTTGTCATGACCTTTGACAGCGGAGAGGTCCACATTTCGCCCCTGGTTCCCCTTAGCACCACAGTTTCACCGTCGTCAGTGGCGAGGTAATCCACGTCCTCCAGCTCGTTGTGGAACGACAATTCCCTGGAAACCATCATGGCCTGGATCGTGTATTCCTTTTTCCCTGTCAGAAACCAGTTTTCATCGGTCTGTTCCAGATACTCACGCAGGGAGAGGTTTTTTTGACCCAAACCTTCGCATAGCCCAAAATTGGAAATGATACTTAAAATCATAACTGCGACGAGCACGCCCTTCACATTAAGCATTCGACAGCAATGCCGTTCTTTCATTACCTGTTGCCTCTTCAACGTCTTCAACGTCGATTGTGTCATTTCTTTCATCGCATCAGCAGGTATAAAACCCATCGCCTGCAAGGCGGTTTGCATGCTTTCTCCCTCTCATCTGCCGGATGTGCCATGGCGCTGACTACACCTGACTCAGTTGGCGTAATCGCATCCGGCTCTGTCCGGCCCCATCGCACCGGAGGTATACCGTGCCCGGAACTCCATATTGATCTCCCGCAATTCTTTGCGCCCATCGATATAGTCCTGGTACATCCTGAGCAGGCCCGGGCTGCAACCGTCACAGGCGCCGTCGATATTCCCAATGCACTCCGCGACGATCTGCTCCCTCTCCTCGCGTGTGGTATCCGCTATCCGTATGCTTTTCATACATTGATCCCCCTTATGAACGATTCGATTCTCTGGATCGTAGTCTTAAGGATGTCTACATCACGTTCCACATCCCCGGTCTCCAGGGAATGGTTGGCGCCTTCTGTCAGGTATAGCGGGATGTCCCTCTCACGGCACGCTTCCATGATCGCTCCCGTCTGTGCCCAGGGATCAGCGGTTCCGTGAAAAGCGACGGCATTCCTGCAGGCATATCTGAAGGTATCCTCAAGCGGGGTGAGGAGGACGCCGTGAACAGCGAGCCCATTTTCCTGGGCAAAGCGCGACGCCACAATCGTCCCGATGCTTTTCCCGATGAAGAGGATGCTGTTATACGCCCCCCAATCCACAGGCTTCAACAGCTCATTGGTTTGGGACCACGCGATCTCAAGGCACTCGCGCATCCTGTCTGCATCGCCCCGTACCTTCTCCGGGAAGCCCGTGTACGGGACGGGAAGGACTTCGTATTTCTCCGCTCTTGCCAGCTTCGCGGCGTAGTACAACAAGGGCTTGTCACAGTGATAGCCGATACCCGGAAACAATACTGCCAATTTCATTTTGCTCATGGTTCGCACCCCCCTGCGCTCTGCCTGAAAACGCGATTCGCTCCCACGATCAATCAATCCATTTGAAGTGCCGACAGCTTGGGGAAGGCTTGCCCTATTGTACCATACCGTCCATCATACTGTCCACCTTCAAAACTTCAAAACAGCAATAACACAGGCGACGTCTTTTTAATGCCTTGTGGCCCGCTTAAGGGCCCCTCTAAAAATCTCATCGCCGCCTGACGGCTTAGGGCGTGTATCTATAGCCCGGGATGTGCAAGCCCGAGTGGATTTCCCGTCATAACAAGGCGAAAAAACGCAGGCTTGTTGGCGACAAGCAAGGTTTGACAACGCAGCTTTGGCGGAAAAGACGCCGAAATAACATGTTCAGAGTTTTGGAAGCACGCCCTATTACGTTATGTCCCTCACTGGCAGGTGTCACTTCAAGGCTTGCCTTCCAGCGCCTTCCCAATATACATTATATGTGTATAGCAGAAGAAAGGCAAGGCAAAAAAGCCCCTCCGCCTGAACAGAAGGGCAGATAACTGATCCGTTCGCCCACTTTCGCCCGGCCATATTCGTCGAGGGCATTGCCGATGGATTCCGGACCGCCCCGGAGTTTCAACGCCGTAAATTCGCTGGTACCGCGAATTTCTCTCATGGTTCGTTTTTCCCAGCGCACTTCAATTCCCATGCTCAAGCGCGTCCAGCAGCCGGCCCACGTGTCGCGTGCCGAAGAACAGATCCCGGTTCGCCAGCACGATGACCGCCGCTGCTGCGGTAACCACGATCGTTTCCACGCACTTCGTCTCGGGCGTCATGGCGATCTTCTCCTGCATGAAGTTGACGAACAAGTGGAACACCATGCAGGCGAGGATGGACCGGTCGCTGACCAGGTAGACCCATGTGATGATGAAGCCGAGGGGAATCCCACTGACGAAGAAGTTCACCACATACAGCGCTTTGACCGTCAGCCCCGCCTGGTAGGTGCCCCGGATGAAGATCAGAGGCAGGTGCCACAGCGACCACAGCGCGCCGAAGATCATCGACTCCCAGAACCAGTTCATGTAGTTGCCGATGGAATCCTCGCAGTAGCCCTTCCAGCCCACCTCCTCGATGATGGACGCGGCCAGGATCGTCAACAGCGCGCTGCCGATGCCCACGCCGGAAAAGGAGAAGTCCTCGGTGAAGGCGAACTGCTCCGGCGACTGGCCGAACGCCATCGACAGCAGGATCGACAGCCCCACGATCGCCGCAAACAGCGCCACCGCCCAGAATACGTTCAGCCACTTCACCTTGTAGAAGCCTACCAGCTTGTTCTTCAAATCCCGCTTCAGCGCGTCCGAACCCGAGAGCATCACGAACAGCGTGGAGACCACTGCCGGGGCGATCAGGCCCACCGCCATCAATCCAAAGGCCGTGTTTCCCGGCAGGAAGATCGCCGGGACCCAGAAGATCCATGTGAAGAGATAGGCCACCGCGAAGAACAACACCGGCCTGTATCGATAGCCTGTCTGCTGCATCTTTGTTTCCTCCTTTTTCAGGTTACTGCGCCTCTGTTTCACCGTCGCTCTCCAACTGCCGGATGCTCCGGATAAAGCGCATCCCGATGGCGATGACGGCCATCATGCCGCCGGCGACCTGTATGACGAGGGCCGCGCCCCGTCCAACGCCCATACCGGTCCACGCGCCCAGCGCGTCCGCCGCGACGCCGGACACCGCGTAGGCCACCACATAGCCCAGCTGGGACAAAAAGCCGATCAGCCCCCACACCCGGCCCTGCGCCGCGTCGGGGATGTTCGTCCGCGTCAGATAGTCCAGGCTGTTGTTGGCAAAGGGCAGCGCCGCGAAGAACAGGAAGCCAAAGGCGCAGATCGGCAGGACGTTCTCAAACAGGCCGAAACCGATCATCATCAGCCCCGCCAGCGCCAGAGAAGCGCTCAGGATTCCCGTAAAATTCCCCTTGATGCCCCGCACGCCCAGGACGAGCCCGGACACCAGCATGCCGCTGGCGCAGACGGTCTCGGCCACGCCCAGCGTCTTCGCGTCTGTAAAGGACAGCATCATCGGCTCCGCCAGGATCTGGAACATCCCCATGAACAGCGTAATGGCAGAGGACACCAGCACCAGCAGCAGCACGCCCTTCCGGGCCCTCATTATCCGCCAGGCTTCCCGGATGCTGGCCAGGAAGCCGGTGCCCGTCTCCGCGACCTTCCTGCCGATGCTCCGGCGCACCACGGCGGCGCTGACCACCGTCATGAAGAAGGTGCAGATGTCGATCGCCAGCAGCAGCTTCACGTCGCTGATCGTCAGCAGGAAGCCCGCAAATATCGGCGAAATCAAATACCGGGCGCTGCCGGCCAGGGAAACCAGCCCGCTGGCCCTGGAGAACTCCGCCTTCGTCAGGAGGTCCGTGATCGTGGCCCGGAACGCCGGCTCCAGCAGCGCGGAAAACACGGCGCTGATCAGCACGCCCACGCAGATCTGCGCAAGGCTCGCGCCGCCGTTCATCATGCAGACCAGGATGTACACGATGCCCAGGGCGGAGCAGCCGTCCCCGATCATCATCAAAAGCCGCCGGTCATACCGGTCCGCCAGCGCCCCCGCCGGCACGCTGAGCAGCAGCGTGGGCAAAAAGCCCAGCAGGGTGACCAGCCCCATGCTG
>JAZSAA010000493.1:0-5057 GCA_045601625.1 Clostridia bacterium
CCGTCGCGCGTGTGAGTCGGCGGTTTCCACGGGAGGATGCCGGTAATCTTAATGAAAATGGAGGAACAGAACATGAAAATGAACAGGATTCTTGCGGCTTTCCTGGCAGCGCTGATGCTGCTGGCGGGCACGGCGGCGCTGGCCCAGGGCACGATCACGGTGCATGGCGTGGGCAACGTGGAGGTAAATGCCGATCGCGCGGGCATCAGCCTGGGCGTCCGGGAGGTCGCCGAGGAGGTCATGACCGCCCAGGCCATGGTGAACGAGAAGATCGCCGCCATCGTGGACACGCTCAAGGCCATGGGCGTGGCCGAAGATGCTATCGGCACCAACGGCATCGGGATCTATCCCAACTACAACTACGACGAAGGCGAGACCATCAGCGGCTATACCGCCTACAACACGATCTATGTGACGGTGAAGGACGTGAACAACACCGGCGCGTATATCGATGCCGCCTTTGCCGCCGGGGCGAACAGCCTGGACTACGTGGAATTCAGCGCCGCCGAAACCCATGAAGCCGGGACCACGGCGCTGCAGCTGGCGGTGGAGAGCGCCCGGGAAAAGGCGCAGGTCATCGCCGAGGCTGCGGAGATGAAGCTGGGTGGGATCGTGGAGATCCGCGACAGCTCGGATTCGGGCTTTGACGACAGCGGCGTCTACGCCAAGAACGCGCCGGAGGCGGACGCCGGCTCGGGCACAAGCGTGATGGCCACGAAGCAGAACGTCTATGCGTCGGTGTACATCACCTTTGCCCTTGAGGAGGCCGAATAGTGCGGGATGGCCGGGGCGCGTTAAAAGAGCCGACAGCCACTTGCGCAAAGCGGGGCTATGGACTATAATATCAGTGTGGGGCGGACGCCCCGCACTGATAACGATTGGAGGCAAAGACGACATGGATGAAGAAAGGGATCTTGTCGTATTTGAGGACGATGCCGGCAACGAGCTGACCATGGAAGTCCTGGATTACCTGGCCTACGAGGGCAAGGAGTACGCGCTGCTCACCGAGTACGTGGAGGATGACGACGACGGCAACGAGGATGACCCCATCGAGGTGACCATCATGGAGGTCGTGCCCGTGGGCGAGGACCAGGAGGAGTTCGTGCCCATCGACGACGAACTGGCCGAGAAGCTGCTGAAGATATTCGAGTCCAACGACTTCGACGACGAGGCCCTGGAGGACGGGGAATAAGGCAGGCGACAGGAAAGATCCTTCGCTCCGCCCAGGATGACGCGGATATGCCTGTCACCCCGGGCGGGGCGAAGGATCTTTGTTGTATGTTCACATGATCCGCGCCGGGTCGTTCTCGGGGTCCTCGGGCTGGATCACGAAGCCCTTGCCGCTCTTGAACAGCAGCTCCTGGTTCTTGACGCTGACGCGAGTGCCGGGGGCAATGGGGTGGGTGATGAACACGTTACTGCCGATCACGGAATCGTGGCCGATCACCGTTTCGCCGCCCAGTATGGACGCGCCGGCGTAGATGGTCACGTTGTCCTCGATGGTGGGGTGGCGGCGCTTGCCGTGCAGCTTCTGCCCGCCGCGGGTGGACAGCGCGCCCAGCGTGACGCCCTGGTAGAGCTTCACATAATCGCCGATCACGGTGGTCTCGCCTACGACGATGCCGGTGCCGTGGTCGATGAAGAAATAGCGGCCGATCTTCGCGCCGGGATGGATGTCGATGCCGGTGCGGCTGTGGGCGTACTCGGTCATGATCCGGGGGATCAGCGGCACCTCAAGCCGGTACAGCACGTGGGCCAGCCGGTACACGGTGATGGCGTACAGGCCGGGGTAGGCGATGATCACCTCCGCCTTGTCCGAGGCGGCGGGGTCGCCGTCGTAGGCGGCCTGCAGGTCCGTCTCCACATAGGCGCGAATCTCCGGCAGCTTCTCGAGGAAGGCGGCGGTCAGGTCCTCAGCGGCGCGGTCCACGCCGTCCTCCCGGGGTTGGCCGCTGCCCCGCAGGGCGATGCCGATCTGCCGGTTCAGGTGGAAGGCCACGTCCTCGATCAGCGCGGAGAGGTTGTTCTTTGGGTTGTAGATGCGATAGGCGTAATCCCGGTAATACCCCGGAAACACCAGCCGGAACAGCTTTTCGATCAGCGCCTCGATGACCCGCCGGTCGGGCTGGGTGAACATCTCCAGCCGGTCGATGACCCGCTCGTTGCCGTAGTCGGCGAGGATTCGGTCCGTCAGCGCCTGTATGCGGTTTTCAAAGGGGGTGGGTTGTGTGGGTTGCTGGCTCATGGCGATGGCCTGCCTTTCGTCAAAACGGTTTCGGTGCAATGTATGATCGCGGCTCACCGGTAGTCCCTGAAGCTGCACACGTCGCCGATGTCCACCTTCAGGGCGGCGCAGATGCGGCCCAGCACATCCAGGCGGGTGGTTTCCCCGGCCAACAGCTTTCGGTAGGTGCTCTCGCTGATTTTTGCAAGCCATATGATATCCTTACGGGTATAGCCCCTGCGCTCCAGCAGACGCCACAACCTGGAATAGGAAAGGGTCATGGTATCGTCTCCCCGATGATGTGGTAAAGTATATTATATCACGACAGAAACGGGCGAAAGTGGCACAAATTCGACAGGGAAAAGACGATATTCCGACAAATGAACAGGCGGTCATCCGGGCATGGATGACCGCCTGTCCTGTACAATTACCTGGTGATGACGTCCACCGGCACGTTGAAGATCTTGGCAATCTTCAGGATGGTGTCGATGTGCCTGCCCACGCCCGCGGCCATGTGGTGGGTGGGGCCGGCCTCGCTCCACTTGTCGCAGAACTCAGTGGCGGAGCAGGAGAAGCGCATGCGCATGTTGGTGTCGCCGAACATGAAGATGGGCCCTTCCTCGTTCACGCCCTCGGCCACCACGAACTTGAAGTGGCCGTCCCGGTCCTGGGTGATGCCCAGGAAGGTGATGGGCTGGTTGGTCGGCGGATAGAACTGGGTCAGGTACCCGCCGCCGGTCTTGCCATGGAACACGGGCACGATCTTCATGGTGGGCTTCCTGGCCTGGGAGATGTCCGCGTCGCCGGAGCCGGAGTGGCCGATGATGCAGATGTCCTCGTTGAAGTCGATGGAGTACATCTCGGAGAGCTGGCCGGTGCCGCTGATGGTCTTCATGATGCTCATGGCCATGGCCACCTTGATGTCGCCCTCCACGGCGCAGGCGGTGCCCTGCTTGATGAGCATCGAGAACGCCGGGATCAGCATGGAGTCCAGCTTGCCGGCCACGCCCTGGGCAAAGCCGTCGTAGTGGGAAGCCACCAGGCCCAGCTGCTCGTCCCTGACCCACTGCTCGAAGGCCACGACGTATTTCGCCATGTCCCAGACCTTTTCGACCGTTCCGCCGCCCTCGATGTCGAAGGTGTTGATGATGTCCTCGGCCTTGGCGCGGATGGCGGCCTCGTCGGTGATGTCGTCAGCGATGGCCCACATCTTCTCCCAGTCGAACTGCTTGGTGTACAGCCACATGCGGTGATACAGGTTCGTCTCGTCGATGTACAGGTCCATCATGCCGGGGTAGGGCCGGCCGATCTGGGCGATGTTGGTATCCCGGAAGCGGCGGCGCACCTGGGCCGCGCGGCACCAGTCCTCGATCTCCGCCTGGAGGTGGGGGTCGCCGCCCTCGTCCACGCCGGTGATCACCGCGTGGCGTTTGCCGGCGCGCTCCAGGTCGGCCACCATTTCGCCCACGGCGCCGCAGGCGTACAGCTCGCCCAGCCAGGTGGGGGTGTCGGTGGTGGCGTATTCGGGGGCCCGCTTCTTCTGGATGTTCACCAGCACCACGGGCACGTCCAGGTCCCGCACCGCGGGCAGCATGTTGTAGGAAGTGGCATAGGTGAGCAGCTGAAGGATGACCAGGTCCACGTCCGCGGCGCGGAATTTGTCGCCCGCCGCCATGGCCAGCTCCTTGGTGGTGACAATGCCGCCGTCGATCAGCTCGACAGAATCGGGGATGCGGGTCTTGAACTTGGCGTACTGGCCCTCGAACTCGGGCACCAGCGACGGAAACTGGGGCAGGTACGCCCCCAGGGCGATGGCGAATACGCCCACTTTTGCCTTGGTTTCAACCAACATATTGTTTTCCTCCTTGCCGCGTGGATTTTTATGCATACGATGCTGCGACAGACATGTCGCTCCATACAAAAGCATAACACAGAATCTGCGCCGTGTCCAGTGAAAAATTAGCTTACCCATTGGACAAGCGGAACATGATCGTGTATAATAGCAGTCATACGGCAAGTACGCGGACGATCTGGAGGGATGGCTATGGTATCGGAAAAGTTTATGGTCAACAGCGACGCCGGGCGCATGGCAGCGGCGCGCTACGCCACGGAGAACTTCGCCTGGCATGCCGGGCTGGACAAGCGCGACGCGATGCGGCTGGACCTGCTGGTGGAGGAGACGCTGGGCATGATGAAGGCCATGGTGGACGACTTCTACGGTCGGCTGTGGTTCTCCGGCGACGCCGGCGCCTGCGAGATCCACCTCGAGGCCACGGCGAACCTCGATTCTGACCGGAAGCAGGAGCTGCTCTCCGTGTCCAGCACGGGCAAAAACGCCGCGGCGAAGGGCTTCATGGGCATGCTGGGCGACGTGATCTCCCGGGCGCTGCACAACGTGGGCCACGCGGTGGACGACGCCTACGGCGCAAGCGCGGTGTCGGGCAGCGTCATTGCCCCCGCGGGCCTGGGCACGCCGGACCTGTACGACCTGGCTCCCGTGTGGACCCTGGAGCAGTACCGGGCCAACGTGGAGAAGGGCCGCCTGGAGAGCGACGCCCTGGAACAGGCGAAGGAGGACCTGGAGAAGTCCATCGTCGCCAACCTCGCCGACGACGTGGTGGTCGGCGTGAAGGGAGACAGGATCGAGCTGGTGATCAGGAAGATTTTTAAACAGACCGGTTTGCGGTGAAACAAATTCTGATTTGTCGCGGAGCGACAAATCAGAATTTCAGTGGTTAGTATTTAGTATTTAGTGGTTAGTGGAGGAGGAAATCCTAACGGATTTCTTTTGATTCAAGGGATCAAGAAACGTTGAAGCCTCTACCGTTTCCTT
>JAZSAA010000494.1:0-2592 GCA_045601625.1 Clostridia bacterium
CCAACTCCTTGGCTCACAGAACGACCTGGCTACGATCCGACTTGGCGCAGGCGCCGCCGCTAGTATGCCGATAAGGCTCAGTCAAACGTCATCACGTTCAGGCCCTGCGCTTCATCGAAGAAGCGCCCCACGCGGCCTTCGATGACCCGGATCACGATTTCCGCGGTGATGCTGACGCGGGCGCGGGTCAGGTGGCCGCCGCGCACGTTTCCGTCCCCGTCGCCGGCGCTCATGTGCAGGTGCAGGTAGGGGCCGCCGGTGACGGTGCCGTGGAGCGATACGATCTCATACGCCCCCTGAAAATGGTTCGGCACGAATCGCTTTTCGTCTCGGTCGAACACCCCCACGGTGAAGTCGTCCACCGCGCCGAGGCCGTTGATCTCTGCCAGGCCGATGCCCTCGTCCTTCGCCAGCGCCGCCAGCCGTTCGACGATGTCCTCGCCGGGGTCAAGGCGCACGATATAGGTGTCGGAAAAACGCCTGTAATCCATGCCAACCCCCTCCTTTCCCAATATTTTAACATGGTTCCCCGGCGTTGACAAGCGCGAAAATCCGTTCCTCAACCTGTTTTTAATATCTTTTTCATTTCATAATATAAAATTCCCCGCAAAATGAAAAAAAGATGGCCTGGGGGGCTTTTCAAAAGTACGATTTTCTGTTAAAATGTATACACTATGGCAAATAAGCGCGTATAGGGTAAACCATCCGTTGCGCTTGTGCGCGTAATAAATCATACAGGGGGAATTCGCTATGAAAGATTATCTGGCCAAGAATATCCGCAACCTGTCCATCATCGGACACGGCAGCGTTGGCAAGACCACGCTGGCCGAGGCGCAGCTGTTCAGCGCCGGGGCCATCGACCGCCAGGGCCGCGTCGAGGACGGCCAGGCCACCATGGACTATGACTCCGAGGAAGTCAAGCGCCATATCTCCCTCCAGGCCGCCATGGCGCCGCTGGAGTGGAAGAACAGCAAGGTGAACCTGGTGGATATTCCCGGCTACTTTGATTTTGCCGGCGAGCAGGTCGGGCCGCTGAACGTGTGCGAAGGCGCGCTGATCGTTGTCGGCGCCGTCTCCGGCCTGGACGTGGGCGCGGAAAAGGCCTGGGCCATCTGCGACAAGACCCACACCTCCCGCATGATCGTCATCACCAAGATGGATCAGGAAAACGCCAACTTCGACAAGGTGCTGAACGCCCTGACCGAGAAGTATGGCAGCCACCTGGCCCCCATTGAGGTGCCCATCGTTGAAGGCGGCAAGTTCACCGGCGTCGCCTGCCTGCTGGAGAAGAAGGCCTTCCTGGGCGAGGGCAAGGGCCTGAAGGCCGTGGACATCCCCGCCTCCGTCGAGGCCGAGGTCGAGAAGTGCCACGAAGCCCTGGTCGAAGCCGCCGCCAGCGCCGACGACGACCTGATGATGAAGTACCTCGAGGGCGAGGAGCTGACCGAGGTCGAGGTCATGTCCGGCCTGCGCAAGGGCATCCAGGAGGGCACCGTCGTGCCCGTGGTCTGCTGCTCCGCCGCCAGCCGCGTGGGCGTCGCCAAGCTGCTGGACAACGTGGTCGACCTGATGCCCTCTCCCGAAGGCACCGTCACCGAGGGCACCAACCCCAAGACCGGCGAAGCCGTGCAGCGCGCCTGCACCGACAGCGAGCCCTTCTCCGCCCACGTGTTCAAGACCATGGCTGACCCCTTCGTGGGCAAGCTGAGCCTGATGAAGGTCACCTCCGGCGTGCTGGAGGGCAGCACCACGCTGTACAACGTGAATGCCGAGAAGACCGAGAAGCCCGGCACCATCTACTTCCTGAAGGGCAAGCAGCAGATTACCGCCCAGAAGGTCCATGCCGGCGACCTGTGCGCGCTGGCCAAGCTGACCTCCGTGGCCACCGGCAACACCCTGTGCGACGCCAACAACCCCATCCAGTTCCCTGAGCTTGACTTCCCGGCCCCCTGCATCAGCAAGGCCGTGTACGCCAAGAAGGCCGGCGAGGAAGACAAGATCTTCAGCGGCCTGAACCGTCTGATGGAGGAAGACCCCACCATCAAGGTGGAGAAGAACGTGGAGACCGCCGAGTCCGTGCTGAGCGGCCTGGGCGAGATGTCCATCGACGTGGTGGCCGCCAAACTGGCCAGCAAGTTCAAGGTGGAGTGCGACCTGCGCGATCCCAAGATCCCGTACCGCGCGTCCATCCGCACGCCCATCGACGTCCAGGGACGCCACAAGAAGCAGTCCGGCGGCCACGGCCAGTTCGGCGACGTCAAGATCCGCTTCCGTCCCAACGAGGACCCGAACGATACCGAGTTCCACTTTGTCGACAGCGTCGTGGGCGGCACCGTCCCGCGCCAGTACATCCCGGCCGTTGAGAAGGGCCTGATCGACAACATCAAGCACGGCGTGCTCGCCGGCTTCCCCGTGGTGGGCCTGACCGCCGAGCTGTACGACGGCGGCTATCATCCGGTCGACTCCTCCGAAATGGCGTTCAAGACGGCGGCCCGCCTGGCCTTCAAGCAGCTGACCACCGCTTCCCCCGTGCTGCTCGAGCCCATCTACCACGTTGAGGTGGACGTGCCCGACGCCAACGTGGGCGACATC
>JAZSAA010000495.1:0-7316 GCA_045601625.1 Clostridia bacterium
GGGGTGCTGGAGAAGCAGTTCAGGTTCAGGCAGTCGTTCCAGTCGGCCCGTCCGATCAGCGGCAGGCCGTGGGGGCCGCGGTGCTCCAGCGTGTAGTGGATGCTGCGGCGCAGGTGCTCCATCAGGGGCTGGACCAGCTTCTCGTCGTTGTCGAAGGGCACCATTTCCTTCAGGATGGACACGTCGCCGGTCTCCTTCACATAGGCCGCCACGCCGAAGATCAGCCACAGCGGGTCGTCGTTGAAGCCGGAGCCGATGTCGTTGTTGCCCCGCTTGGTCAGGGGCTGGTACTGGTGGTAGGCGCTGCCGTCGGGGAACTGTGTGGCGGCGATGTCCAGGATGCGCTCACGGGCACGGGCGGGGATCAGGTGCACGAAGCCCAGCAGGTCCTGGGTGGAATCGCGGAAGCCCATGCCGCGGCCGATGCCGGACTCGTAGTAGCTGGCCGAGCGGCTCATGTTGAAGGTGACCATGCACTGGTACTGGTTCCACAGGCCGGCCATGCGGTCCACCCGCGCGTCGCCGCTGTCCACCTGGAACGAGGACAGCAGTTCGGTCCAGTAGGCCTTCAGCTCGGCGAAGGCTTCCTCGAACTGGGCGTCGGTCCTGTACTTGTCCAGCAGCGCATAGGCCGGGGCCTTGTTGATGACGTTGGGGGCGACGAACTTCTTGTCCTGGGGGTTCTCACAGTAGCCCAGCACGAAGATGAAGGAGGCCGTCTCGCCCGGCTTGAGGCTGCGCTTGAGCCAATGGCTGCCGATGGGGGCGAAGCCGCTGGCCACGCTGTTGCTGCTCTGGTTGGCAAAGGGCACCCGGGCCTCGCCGAAGCCGTTGTAGTAGCCGATGAAGGAGGCACGGTCGGTGTCGAAGCCTTCGATTTCGGCGTTTACCGCGTACACGGCGAAGTGGTTGCGGCGCTCGCGGTACTCGGTCTTGTGGTAGATGGCGCTGCCCTCGACCTCCACCTCGCCGGTGGAGAAGTTGCGCTGGAAGTTGGTGGAGTCGTCCTGGGCGTTCCACAGGCAGAACTCCACGAAGCTGAACAGGGAGACGTCCTTGACGGCGTCGGATTCGTTGGTCAGCTGAACCCGTGTCACCAGGGCGTCCACGCCCCGGGGCACGAAGGAGAGCTGCTCGGCCTTCAGACCGGCCTTTTTGCCGGTGATGCGGGTGTAGCCCAGGCCGTGGCGGCACTCGTAGCTGTCCAGCTTGGCCTTCACGGGCATCCAGCCGGGGGTCCACACGCTGCCGCCGTCGTTGATGTAGAAATACTGTCCGCCGGCGTCGGTGGGCACGTTGTTGTAGCGGTAGCGGGTCAGGCGCAGCATGCGGGCGTCCTTGTAGAAGCTGTAGCCGCCGCTGGTGTTGCTCATCAGGGTAAAGAAAGTCTCGCTGCCCAGATAGTTGATCCAGGGCGAGGGGGTGTCGGGGCGGGTGATGACGTATTCCCGCGCCAGGTCGTCGAAATGGCCGTATTGCATACCGTTTTTTCCTCCTTGCTCCTTGTCGCTGTATGGCAATGATCTAAAACGATTTCGATTTGGGGTATAATACGCCTATGTTTATATTGTAAATGACGCGGCTGAAAAAATCAAGGGGTTGTGGGGCGGTTTGGTAGAATAATTTTCAGGACTGGCTATGAATCCAATAGCCAGTCCTCCACCGTGACGCAATTCAAATCCTCGTATTGCCTCAATTGCCTGTCGTTGGTCAAAAACGTATCGCAGCCCGTACATACGGCAGCGGCCAGTTGCAAAGCGTCCATCGCTTTGAAATTCCTGTACTTCGAGCGGATTTCTGCGGCCCTGGCTGCGATCATCGAGCCTATGGGCATCAGTTCGATGCCGCACTCGTTCACAAACTCGTAGAACACGTCGATCTTCTGCTGGTTGTGGGTGCGGTAGGGATAGACCAAGTATTCCATGCAGGTGATCGTGGACGAGACGACGGGTATACCCTTTGAGAACAGCGCTTCGAGGATGGCGCGGGTCTTGTCACCGAAGTGCTCGTCTTCATCCAGGAAATAGATGAGCGGCGCGGTATCCAGAAAGACCTTTTTAGCCCCGGTCATCCGAACGCAACTCCTTGATATATTCGCCTGCGTCCCGGTTGAACATCTTTTCGCCGCGCCCCATGTACTTTGCAAGGTCGATGCCCTTTCCCGTCTCTTCCGCCAGGGGGTCCAGTATGGTGACGATGACGCGCTGGCCCTTGCGCAGGGTCACGCCCTCGTTCATGACGATCTGGCTGCCGTTGTAATACCCTTCAACCGCGGTCAACATGCGAACACCCCTTTTCATCCTTATTCAATGTCATTATAGCATGCTGGTGGATGAAAGGCAAGCGAAAAACGCATCCTACGCCGCCCCCTCCGGGATCGGCGCGATGACGTTCTTGTACAGCCGGGAGAAGAGGATCAGCGTGGTGATCAGCGAGGCGATCTCGGCGATGGGGAAGGCGAACCAGACCAGCGTGTCGTTGCCGGTCTGCATGCCGATGCGGGCCAGGATGTAGGCCGCGGGCAGCAGCACCACCAGCTGGCGAATGAAGGACACGATCATCGAATAGGTGCCGAAGCCCAGCGCCTGGAATACCGAGCCCATGGCGATGCAGACGCCGGCGAACAGGAACGTGCTGCCGATGATGCGCAGCGCGGGGATGCCCACCCGCAGCATGTCCTCGGAGGCGTTGAAGATCTTCAGCAGCGGGCCGGGGATGATCATGAACGCCAGCAGTCCCAGCAGGATGTAGCTGGCCGCGAAGATCACCGCCAGCCGTATCGCTTCCATCATTCGGCGGCGGTTGCGGGCGCCGTAGTTATAGGCCACGATGGGGATGACGCCGTTGTTCAGGCCGAACACGGGCATGAATACGAAGCTGTTCAGCTTGAAGTACACGCCGAACACCGTGGCGGAAAGTTCGGCGGCCCTGGTGTAGGTGATCAGTATGATGTTGAACAGGAAGGTCATCACCGAGCCGATGGCGATCATCAGTATGGAGGGCACGCCGATGGCGTAGATGCGGCGGATCATATTGGGATTCGGTCTGAAGCGCCGTATATCCAGGCGGATATCCGTATTTTTGAAATGGTTCAGGGTCACAGCCAGACCAAAGGCGACGATCTGGCCGATCACCGTGGCGACGGCCGCACCCCGGGCGCCCTGCTTGAGCCCCAGTATGAATATGGGGTCCAGTATGATGTTGATGATCGCGCCGGTGCCCTGGGTGAACATGGTGTAGATGGTGCGGCCGGTGGACTGCATCAGGCGCTCGAACATGATCTGGCCGAACACGCCGAAGCTGAAGCAGCAGATGACGGTCAGGTAGTCCACGCCGTAGTTCACGATGGCTTCCACCTCGGTCTGGGCGTGGAAGAAGGCGCGCACGCCGAACAAGCCGAAGATCAGGAAAACCGCGTAGCCCACCATCGCCAGGAACACGCCGTTTTCGGCGATCCGGTTGGCCAGCTCCGGTTTCTTTTCGCCCAGCGCCCGGGACAGCAGCGCGTTCACGCCCACCGCCGTGCCGGTGGCCACGCCGATCATCAGGTTTTGCGCAGGGAAGGCCAGGGACACCGCCGTCAGGGCGTCCTGGGCGTAGCGGGCGACGAAGTAGCTGTCCACCACGTTGTACAGCGCCTGTACCAGCATGGACAGGATCATCGGCAGCGACATGTTCAGTATCAGCTTGGGAATGGGCATGACGCCCATCTTGTTTTCCGCAGGGGCTGACTTTTGCATGGGTGATTTCTCCTTGTTTGCGTGAGCTTGGAACGGTCAGTTGAACTTGTAGATCTTCCTGATCCACTTGTAGAAGAACAGGTCTATGTCCCGGCCCACCTTGCCGGGGAGCAGGAACACCACGTTGGAGCTGCGGTAGCGCATGCGGCGGAAGGTGGCTGGGTGGTTCTCCTTCAGCCATTGCCAAAGCTCGGTGCGCTTCTTCTGGTTTTCCTCCCTGCCGGACATCATCAGGTAGATGTTGCAGATCATCAGCATGATGGACAGGTAGTGATACATGTACTGCGCCAGCTTCTTGTTGTGCTGCTCCAGCAGCTCCAGGTCGTGGGCGTCGGCCATGATCCTGGTGACCAGGATCTGCTGGTCGATGCGGCGGATCATGTTCTCCTCCGTCACCGACTGGTCTGCCCGGCCGATGAAATAGCGGTACATGTCAACGTCCAGGTAGTACAGCCGCCGGACGCTGGGCAGGGGCTGGTAGACAAACACGTTGTCCACGTAGAAGGTGTGCCTGGGCAGGGACAGCTCCGAACGGCGCAGCACGTCGGTGCGGTAGGTGGCGGCGTGCATGATCATGAACTGGGTGGTGGCGAAGCGGCCGATCTCGTCCCAGGTAAATACCTTGCCTACGGGCAGCACGTTGCGATAGCGCACCACGCGCTGGGTGTTGTCCTCGGCGTGCTCGTAGACGTAGTTGGTCAGGATCAGGTCGATGGGTTCCTCCGACGCGGCGGATTCCCGGATCAGCGCCATCAGGCTCTTGAGGGCGGCGGTGTCCAGCCAGTCGTCGGAATCCACCACCTTGAAGTACGTCCCGGTGGCGTGGATCATGCCCTGGTTCACGCCCTCGCCGTGGCCGCCGTTCTCCTGGTGGATCACCCGCACAATGTCCGGGTATCGGGCGGCGTAGCGGTCGGCGATGGCGCCGGTTTCGTCGGTGCTGCCGTCGTCCACCAGTATGATCTCCGCCTCGTCCCCGGCGGTCAGCAGGGTTTCGATGCAGTGATCCATATAGGCTGCCGAATTGTAGCAGGGCACCGTGAAGGTTATCAGCTTCAAGGGCGATTCACCCCTCTGTTTATTAGCTCAATGCATATTATATGCATTATAGCACAGCACAGGCGCATTGAAAAGCAAGGCTTTGTCAAGAATAGGGAAAACACTCCCTTTAGACTTAACATGGACCCGCTATAATAGTGAAAAAGCAAGCCAATTACCGGCTCGAAAGAGGGAACGACCATGGCATACACTCTGATCAGGGATCTCTATACCCACAGGCCCGAAGCCGACCTTGAACACGTGAAGGTCAGCGGCTGGGTGCGCACGATCCGCGAATCGAAGGCCTTCGCCTTCGTGGAGCTGAACGACGGTACGTATTTCAAAAACCTCCAGATCATCCTGGAGGCGGACAAGCTGCCGGGCTACGGCGAAATCGTGAAGGCCATCACCACCGGCGCGGCCATCGAGGCCGAGGGCCGGCTGGCGCTGACCCCGGAGATGAAGCAGCCCTTCGAGCTGAAGGCCGGGGCGGTGACGGTGGTGGGGGAGAGCCCCTCCGATTACCCGCTGCAAAAAAAGCGCCACACCCTGGAATACCTGCGCACGATCCAGCACCTGCGGCCCCGGGCCAACCTGTTCCAGTGCGCCTTCCGGGTGCGCAGCGTGGCGGCCCAGGCCATCCACCGCTTCTTCCACGACAAGGGCTATCTGTACGTGCATACCCCGCTGATCACCGGCAGCGACTGCGAGGGCGCGGGCGAGATGTTCCGCGTGACCACGCTGGACCCGGACGCCCTGCCCCTGACCGACGCGGGCAAGGTGGACTACAGCAAGGATTTCTTCGGCAAGCCGGTTTCGCTGACCGTGTCCGGCCAGCTGAACGCCGAGATCTTCGCCATGGCCTTCCGCAACGTCTACACCTTCGGCCCCACCTTCCGCGCCGAGGAATCCTACACCCCCCGCCACGCCGCGGAGTTCTGGATGATCGAGCCGGAGATCGCCTTCGCCGACCTGGCCGTGGACATGGACCTGCAGGAGGAGATGGTGAAGTACATCATCGCCGCGGTGCTTGAGGAGTGCCCCGAGGAGATGGCCTTCCTGAACCAGTTCGTGGACAAGGGTCTGACCGACCGGCTGAAGTTTGTCCGGGATTCCGAGTTCGTGCGGTGCAGCTACACCGACGCCATCGACATCCTGAAGAACTCCGGTGAGAAGTTCGAGTACCCCGTGGCCTGGGGCGAGGATTTGCAGACCGAGCACGAGCGGTATCTCACCGAGAAGCACTTCGGCAAGCCGGTGTTCGTCACCGACTGGCCCAAGGAGATCAAGGCCTTCTACATGCGCATGAACGACGACGGCAAGACCGTGGCGGCGGCCGACCTGCTGGTTCCCGCCGTGGGCGAGCTGTGCGGCGGCAGCCAGCGCGAGGAGCGCTACGACGTGCTGAAGGCGCGCATCGAGGAGCTGGGCATGAACCCCGAGGACTACTGGTGGTACCTGGAGCTGCGCAAGTACGGCACCGCCAAGCACGCCGGCTTCGGCATGGGCTTCGAGCGCATGATCATGTACCTGACCGGCATCGCCAACATCCGCGACGTACTGCCCTTCCCCAGGACCACCGGCAACGCGGACTTCTGATATATGTTATTGACATGCGCACGGCGCCTGTGACGGCGTCTGTGCCGCCATTGTGGCGGCGCAGGCGCCGCCGCTACATTATCCGCGGCTGACAGCGGCCGACTGCCGCCGCTACAATATGTGGCCCGATGGCGGCAGGCTGCGGCCGGGACAATGTGCCCCTGATGACGGCCGGCTGCCGCCGCGACAATGTGCGCCCGATGGCGGCAGTTTGTCGCCTGGACAATGTGCGCCTGATGGTGGCAGGTTGCCGCCGCTGCGGATCGAATGTGGATTACAGCAGGATCCTTTACTGCGTTCAGGATGACAGCACTCTGTTCGTTGTCATCCTGAGCGGAGCCGCGAATGCGGCGCAGTCGAAGGATCTTTTATATGTCATATTCTCCGATACCCCCAAAAGCAATGTATGATCGATAATATATACAAATCCGCTTATTTTGGGTATTGACGCGGGGGTACTTTCTTGTTAATATATAGTTGTCAAGGTTATGATGCAGTTAAAAAAGACTAACATTTATTTTCCAAGGAGGAGATACCTATGAACAACATCCCGCAGGTCAAAATGGGCATTCTCGCGGTCAGCCGCGACTGCTTCCCGATCACCCTATCCGAAAAGCGTCGCAAGGCCATCGTGGCGAAGCTGAAGGAAAAGAATTTTGACATCTACGAGTGTCAGACCATCATTGAGGGCGGCATCGACGCCAACGTGATGGACGCCTATGAGGAGATCAAGAAGTCCGGCATCAACGCCCTGGTCGTTTTCCTGGGCAACTTCGGCCCCGAGGGTCCCGAGACCGCCATCGCCAAGCTGTTCGACGGCCCAGTGATGTACATCGCCGCCGCCGAGGAGAACGTGGGCGTGCTGTCCAGCGACCGCGGCGACGCCTACTGCGGCATGCTGAACGCTTCCTATAACCTGAAGCTCAGCGGCATCAAGGC
>JAZSAA010000496.1:0-3292 GCA_045601625.1 Clostridia bacterium
GTGACAGCCTCCCTGCAGCGCTCGGGGCAGGCGGCCTTCACGTTGTACTCGGCCAGGGTATCCATCAGGAAGCGCCCGAAGTCGTCGTCCCCCACCTTGCAGGCCATGGCGGCGCCCAGCCCGTTCTTGGACACGGCGATGGCCACGTTGGCCGGCGCGCCGCCCGCCTTCCGAATATAGCTGGCCGGTTCGCTGCCCGGTATGAAGTCGATGACCATCTCGCCAATGCTGTAGAGATCCATACTGCGTCAGCTCCTCTCACTGTTAATTATGTTGAGTCAGGGTTACACATGTAAATTATACTTGGATGGGGGGAAATTGTCAATATTATGGGGAAGGAGATAGATTCTGATTTATCGGTGGGGCAGCGGAATCGCAAGGGGTAGTGCAAAGGGAACAGGGAACAGGAAAAGCCGCGCACGGAACGTTACAGCCAGGACAAAACATACATTCCCGCGAGAAAATGATGTACGGAATTCAAAGCCCCATGTAGCGGCGGCGCCTGCGCCGCCATACATTCTAATCGACAAGAGAACCGATGGGGGCCCAGGGCCCCCCGCTACAACACGAACGATTTCGATGTGTTCGCGGCAGCAACCATTCCTGTTCCCTGTTCCCTGTTCCCTCGAGCCCTGCTCGCCAAATCAGAATTTACACGCTCTCAAATTGCGAAAAACCGCCGTATCGGTTACAATAGTACCCGACAGGAGGATGATTTCATGCTTCCAAAACCGCGTCCCATCTGGCAGCGGGCGCTGCTGATCGCCTTTGGCGCGACGCTGTCGGCGTTGAACCTGGTCAGCTTCGTGCGGGCAGCGGGCCTGTTCCCCGGCGGGTTTACGGGGCTTTCGCTGTTGATCCAGGAGTGCCTGCAGCGCTACGCGGGCATCCATGTCCCCTACTCCGCGCTGAGCCTGACGCTGAACTTCCTGGCAGCGGCGGTGTGCTTTCGCTACATCGGCAAGCGCTTTGCGCTGTTCTCGGTGCTGGCCGTGACCATCACCAGCGTGCTGACCGACGTGCTGCCCACCTTCACCGTGGCGGCGGACCCGCTGCTGTGCAGCGTGTTCGGCGGGCTGTTGAACGGCCTGGCCACGTCGCTGTGCCTTCGGGCGGACGCCAGCACCGGCGGCACCGACTTCATCAGCATCTACCTGGCCGAAAAGAGCGGGCGGGACGCCTTTAACATCATACTTGGCGGCAACGTGATCATGCTCAGCGTGGCGGGACTGCTGTTCGGCTGGGAGCGCGCGCTGTACTCGATGATCTTCCAGTTCTGCACCACCCAGGCGCTGCACACGCTGTTTAAGCGCTACCAGCACCGCACGCTATGGATCGTCACCGACAGGCCGGACGAGGTGTACGCCATCATCCGCGACGCCACCCACCACGCGGCCACGCTGTTTCACGGCACCGGCTTGTACAAAAACGAGCCCCGCTCCATGATCTACACCGTGCTCTCCGGCGACGACATCCGACGGGTGGTGCACGGGGTGCGCGCCATCGACCCCCACGCCTTCATCAACACCCAGCGCACCGACTCATTGACCGGACGCTTCTACCGAAGGCCGCAGGACTGACGATGGATTGGCTGACAAATTCTGATTTGTCGCGGGAGCGACAAATCAGAATTCAGTATTTAGTATTTAGCATTTAGTGGTTAGTGGAGGAGGAAATCCTTGCGGATTTCTTTTGATTCAAAGAATCGAGAAACGTTGAAATCTCTGCCGTTTCCCTTTAATCAAACAAATCCCGCAGGGATTTGTACCGCCACTAAATACTAACCACTAAATACTAAATACTCAAATTCTGATTTATCGAGCACAGCTCGATAAATCAGAATTTATCCCTCAAAGGAAGTGCATACAAATGACCAAATCCCGTCTCGGGGCCCTCCAGGTGGCGCTGGCGGCCATCAGCTGGAGCTTTGCGGGGGCGCTGAGCAAGTCGCTGCCATGGAACAGCTTCACCATCAACGGCATGCGCTCGCTGGTGGCGGCGGTACTGCTGGCCTTTGCCCGGCGGGGCGTGAAGGTGAAGCTGACGAAGGGCACGCTGCTGGGCGCGGCGGGCACGGCCCTGACGGGCGTGCTGTACATGGTCGCCGTGAAGCTGACTACCTCGGCCAACGCCATCGTGCTTCAATACGCGATGCCAGCCTTCGTGATCCTGTTCTCCTGGCTCTTCTACGGCCAGAAGCCCGGCGCGCGGCAGCTGGTGATCGCCGCCTGCATCATGGTGGGCGTGGTGCTGTGCAGCTGGGAGGGGCTCACCGGCGGCAACGTGCTGGGGGACGCCATCGCGCTGATGGCGGCGGTGACCTTTTCGCTGGTGTTCTTCTGCGCCCGCATGCCCGGCGCTGATCCCAGGGACTACTCCTACCTGGGCATGGTGTTCTGCGCCCCCTTCGCACTGAACGCCTTCTTCGATCCCGGCGTCACCGCCAACCCCGTCCACTGGCTGACGGCGGTGGCCCTGGGCTTCTGCCTGGCGGGCGGCTACTTTTTCATATCGAAGTCCATGAGCAACGTCTCTCCCGTGTCGGCAGCGCTGCTTTCAAACCTCGAGCCGATCCTGAACCCGGTGTGGGCGTTCCTGTTGGTAGGTGAAAGGCCCGGCAGGCTGACCGTCGTCGGCGCGTCCATCGTGCTGGCGGCCGCCACGATCTACGCGCTGATGCCCGCGCGGGACGGCGAACAAGCCTTGTAATTCAAAGGAAACTATGCTAAACTGAATCCATTACATCTGAAAGCGGAGGTTACACATGAGCGAGCTGAACATCGTCTGCCTGGATCTGGAGGGCGTGCTGGTGCCCGAGATCTGGATCGCCTTCTCCGAGGCCAGCGGCATCCCCGAGCTGCGGCGCACCACGCGGGACGAGCCCGACTATGACAAGCTGATGCGCTGGCGGCTGGGCATACTGCGAGAGCACGGCCTGGGGCTGAAGGACATCCAGGCCACCATCCGCAAGATCGACCCGCTGCCCGGCGCGAGGGAATTCCTGGACGCCCTGCGCGCGCGCACCCAGGCGGTGATCCTCAGCGACACCTTCACCCAGTTCGCCCAGCCGCTGATGGAGAAGCTGGGCTGGCCCACGCTGCTGTGCAACGCGCTGGAGGTGGGCGACGACGGCATGATCGTCGATTACAGGATCCGCGTGGCCCAGTCGAAGCTGTCCACGGTGAAGGCCCTGCAGTCGGTGGGCTTCGACACCATCGCCTGCGGCGACAGCTACAACGACCTGGGCATGATCCGCGCCAGCAAGGCCGGCTTCCTGTTCCGCTCCACCGAG
>JAZSAA010000497.1:0-3047 GCA_045601625.1 Clostridia bacterium
CCATCGACGCCCTCTTTGCGGCAAACGCGCCGCAGGCGGAATTCTGTGTGCCCCACGCCATCGCCGCCGGCGACAGCGGCCAGGTGGTGCGGGACGTGGAGGAGGCGCTGGTTCGCGGCGGCATGATGACGAAGATGCCCACCGGCCAGTACGGCGACGCCGTGGTGAGCGCGGTGGAACGGCTCTACGACTACCTGGTGTCCCAGAAGGACCCCAACGCCCCGCTGTACGCCGATTCCAAGGCCCTCAGCGCCGAGGCGGTGGAGACGCTGGTGGACGGCCTGCTGAGCTACCGCGCCGAAAGCGCCGACGACAGCGACGTGGCCCGCCGGGTGCAGAGCCGCCTGTACACCCTGCTCTACCTGGACAGGAGCGGCGTGGACGGCCATCTGGGCAGCGACAGCCGCGCCGCACTGAAGTCCTCCCAGTCCGCCAACGGCCTGAAGACCACCGGCCGGGCCGACGGCGACACGCTGGATCTGCTGTTCACCACCGAGGCCAGGTCGAACCCCTTCCCCTACCGGGTGGAGGTGAGCATCGACGAGCAGCTGGTGCGGATCTACGCGCTGAACGACAAGGGCCAGTACGACCTGGAAAAGACCTTCACCTGCTCCCCCGGCCTGCACGGCAGCACCCCCCGGGGCGTGTTCCTGAACGGCCACCCCGTCAACCGCTGGCACCACTTTGAAAAGTTCAACTGCTGGGCCCAGTATTCCTTCGAGGTCACCGGCGACATCATGTTCCACTCGGTGATTTACGGCTCCAACACCGAGAGCAGCCTGCGCAGCGGCTCGCTGTACGCGCTGGGCAACCCGGCCTCCCACGGCTGCATCCGCCTGACCGTCGACGACGCCAAGTGGCTGTACGAGCACTGCAAGCGCGGCACGCTGGCCATCATCATCTATTGACGGTAGACAAAGCCGTGCGGGTGTGATATAGTAAATTATGGAAAATTATGCGCATCACGGATGCGAAAGAGGGATGGTTTTTTAATGAAGCGGTTTATCGCAATCCTGATGGCCTGCCTGCTGATGGCGGGCGCGCTGCCCGCGCTGGCGGAGCCCGAGGCCATCGCCGTCGACGACGGTGTCGTGCTGGATGAGGTCGCGGACCTCGTGGACGAGGACGATCTCCAGCTGAGCCAGGACATCGTCGATCTCGACCTTTCTGGCGCGATCGAAGGCCCCGCCGACGTGGACAGCCTGGACGTGACCCCCGACGCCTTGACCCCGAACGACGCCGCCGAGGACCCGGAGGAGGACGAAGAGGACCCGGTCACAGAGTTGAGCATCAAGAAGAGCAGCACGAAAAAGGTGGCCGTGGGCGAGGATTACCAGATCGTGATTCCCGGCAAGACGATCAAGAAGTGCAAGAGCAGCGACAAGAAGATCGCCACCGTCACCAACAAGGGCCTCATCCACACGAAGAAGGCCGGCGAGGTCAAGATCACCATCACCCCGAAGAAGGGCAGCAAGCTGACCCTGAAGCTGAAGGTACGCCGAAGCAACGCCGGCCATTACATGATCTCCCACGCCATGGGCGGCATCGACGGCAGGAATTACTCCAACTGTCTGGAGGGCTTCCTGGAGAATTACAAGGAGGGACACCGCATCTTCGAGGTGGACGTGGAGATGACCTCCGACGACGAGATGGTGCTCTGGCACGATTGGGACACCCGGTTCTGCTCCAAATACAAGGCGGGCAGGACGCCCACCTACGACGAATTCATGGACTCGAAAATCTTCGACAGGTACACCCCCATGGACATCGAATCCCTGCTGCTGCTGATGGACCAGTACCCGGACGTGCGCATCGTCACCGATACCAAGTATACCAAGACCTCGATCGTCAGAAGGCAGTTCAAGACCATCGTTTCCACCGCGAAAGAACTGGGCATCCCCGACGTGCTGGACCGTTTCGTCGTGGAGATCTACGACAAGGACATGTTCAGGACCGTCGAGAAGATCCACCACTTCAAGGAGTACATGGTGACCCTCTACAAGGCCTACAAGAAGGCCCCCAGCAAGTCCCAGCTCCAGAGCGTGGCCAAGTTCTGCAAGAAGAACGGCATCGCCACCATCGCGATGTACGCCAAGTGGTGGAAGCCGAAGTACGCCAATTATGTGGAGCCCTACGGCCTGGACCTGGCCCTGTATACCGTCAACAGCTCCCATGACGCCGACGATTACTTCGACGAGGGCGTAACCGCCCTGTTCACCGATTTCCTGCCGCCGGTGTGATCGTATGCAAGACGGGCCGCCGTTTCCTCGATTGGAAACGGCGGCCGTTCTCTGTCCGGGGCGTCAGATGAACCGCGTCACCTCGTCCAGCGGCTTGCGGGGGCGGGCGGCGGGGGCCTTTTCCCGCTTGCCCACGGCGATGACCGACATGACGGCCTCGTTCTCCGGGATGTCCAGCAGCCGGCGGATGGCGTTGGCGTCGCGCAGGCCCATGATCAGCGTATCGTAGCCCATGTCCGCCGCGGCCAGCACCAGATAGGCGTCCCGCAGGCCCAGGTCGTAAGCGCCCCAGCCGTTGCCCACCTCGTTGTCCGGCTGGCCCTGGGTGAAGCCCGCCACGTCGCGGACGTAGGTGGTCACCAGCAGCGCCGCCCCGGCGGAGCTGTTCCGGTTGAAGGACGGCAGCCCCTGCTCCCGCAGCGCCGCCAGCGCCTCCGGGCTCTCCACCGCGTAGCAGCGGGAGGCCTGGAGGTTCTTCCACGAGGGCGCCTGCTGCGCCCGGGTCAGAAGGGTCACCAGGTCGTCGTGGGAAATGGATGCGCTGTACCCCCGAACGCTGCGCCGCGCCTGAATCAGATCAATGAATTCCATGATGTATGCTCCTTTCCGTTGATGTCGGAATTATTGTAGCACGATTTGGGAGAAAGGTAAATTCTGATTTGTCGCGGGAGCGACAAATCAGAATTTCAGTGGTTAGTATTTAGTATTTAGTGGTTAGTGGAGGAGGAAATCCTAACGGATTTCTTTTGATTCAAGGGATCAAGAAACGTTGAAGCCTCTACCGTTTCCTTATAATCAAACAAATCC
>JAZSAA010000498.1:0-2300 GCA_045601625.1 Clostridia bacterium
CGAATTTCCAATTCGGGCAAGTCAGTTTCGGCCGAAGGCCGAAACCGCGGATTTTCAAATTGAAAATTTGAAAACCGCGCCGCTTGTACCGCCACTAAATACTAACCACTAAATACTAAATACTCAAATTCTGATTTGTCGCAGCGCGACAAATCAGAATTTGCCAAGGAGGCCCTCATGCCCATCCTCACCCCCGACGTCCTTTTCTTCTTCGACGGGCAACCCGGCGCGCTTGCGCTGTATGAAGAACTGGCCCGACAATTGCTGGCGGAATACCCGTCCACACGAATCCAGGTCAAAAAGACCCAGATCGGCTTTCACGACGACCGTCTCTACGCCTGCGCGTCGCTTTTGCCGGCGCGGCACAAAGCCCAGCGGCCCGACCCGTTTCTGACGGTCACCTTCTCGCTGGACGCGCCGGACCCCTCGCCCCGGCTGATGTGTATGCCGGTGCGCCGGAACCGCTTCACCCACCACGCTGTCATCGGCTTCCCGTCCGACATCGACGCCGAGCTGCTGGCCTGGCTGCGCGCCTCCCACGACCTGGGGCGGCATTTCTAATGCAATTCTAATTGGATGTAAACGGAAAGCAAACCCTGTCATGCTATCCTGATGATACCGCAGCAGCGGCAAGCTGCCGCTGCTACAGCCCAACGGTTCACGCCGCAGCGGCGACGACCAGTCGCCACAACGTTATCCACCCAACTACGAAAGGACGACACCATGCTCAAACTGCAAAACGTGACCAAGCGATACCTGCGGCGCACGGCGCTGGACGGCGTGTCGCTGGAGATCGAAGCGGGCAAGACCTGCCTGCTGCTGGGCCCGAACGGCAGCGGCAAGACCACGATGATGAAGCTGATCACCGGGCTGGCCCGCCCCACCTCGGGGGAGATCACCCTGGACGGCGAGGACATCGGCCCGGCCACCAAGGCCCGGGTGGCCTACATGCCCACCGAGAACTACTTCTACAACTGGATGACCGTGCGGGACAGCGGCAAATACTACGCCGACTTCTTCAACGACTTCGACCCCGTCCGCTTCCGCCGGATGCTGACCGAGATGGAGCTGGACGAGGCCGACCGCATCCGCCAGCTGTCCTCGGGCATGGCGGCGAAGCTGCGGCTGAGCCTGGCCCTCAGCCGGGACGCGGCGCTGATGATGTTCGACGAGCCCCTCAACGGCGTGGACATCCTCACCCGCACCCAGACCATCGACGCCATCCGCGCCGGGCGGGAATCCGGCCGCACGATGCTGATCTCCACCCACCTGGTGGACGAACTGGAGGACGTGGTGGACTGCCTGGTGTTCCTGAAGCAGGGCCACCTGGTGATGGCGGGCGACAAGCGCGAGATCTGCGCCGGCCGCACGCTGAAGGACCTGTACATCGAGGTCTACGGCCACGCCTCGGCGGAGCCCCAGCCCGGAGAGGAGGCGGTCACCCATGCTTAAGCTGATGAAGTATGAATTCCGGAAGTGGCGCGTGACGCTGCTGGCCCTGCTGGGCGGCCTGGCCGCGCTGGAAATCGGCTTCATCGCCGGGCTGAAGCTGAACCGGCCCGGGCTGATGACGATATGCCTGTCGCTGATCGCGCTGCTGACCTTCGCGGCCTTCGCCTACCTGGTCATCGCCGGCATCGCCGGCTATTCCCAGGAGCTGCGGGAAAAGTGCGGCTACCTGATCTTCATGGCCCCGGTGCGCAGCATCAGCATCGTGCTGTCGAAGCTGCTGTTCATCGCGCTGATCTCCCTGGCTGCCACGGCCCTGTTCGGCGCGGCGGGCTACCTGGACATGCGCGCCCTGCTGGACAAGCTGAACCTGGACGCCCACACGCTGGAAAGCCTGAACGCCATGATGCGCTTCGGCCTGAAAACCGACGCCACCGTGGAGCAGATTTTGCAGATGGCGGGCTTCTCCGCCGCCAGCGTGATCCTGGAGGTGCTGCTGACCATGTGCACCGCCTACCTGGCCATCACCCTGTCCGCCACGCTGCTGCAAAACAAGAAGGGCTTCCTGAAGGGCCTGATCAGCTTCGCGCTGTTCGGCGTGCTGTCCTGGGGCAGCTCGTGGCTGGCGCAAAAGCTGCTCTACGAGCGCGTCGCCCTGGGCGCCACCGTAGGCGAATTCAGGGCCACCCTGGGCTGGTCGCTGCTGCTGAACCTGACGCTGTGCGCCCTGTTCGCCGGCGCCTCCGCCTGGCTGCTGGACCACAAGGTGGATCTGTAGGAATCTGACATATAAGACGACGGACCCCGCGCTTGGCCGGGGCGCTCAGGCACGCGGGCTACGCGCTGGATGC
>JAZSAA010000499.1:0-5590 GCA_045601625.1 Clostridia bacterium
GTCCGGGCGATGGTGGAGAAGATCGACGACTTCGACATCATACTGGTGGACGGCGAGATGGAGGCCTTCGCGCTGGAGTGCAACCTTATCAAGCTGCACATGCCCCACTACAACATCCTCCTGAAGGACGACAAGCACTACCCCTTCATCAAGGTGGATCTGTCCGAGCGCTATCCTCGGGTGCAGCTGGTGCGGCGGCAGGAGAAGGACGGCGCGAAGTACTTCGGCCCCTTCCAGGGGGCCACGGTGGTGCGGGAGGTGCTGGACGTGGTGCGGATGGTGTTCCCGATCCGGGTATGCCGCCACGCCATCAACCCCGACAGGCCCCGCCGCCCATGCATCCACCACCAGGTGGGCCAGTGCCCCGCCCCCTGCGCGGGTCTGATCTCGAAGGAGGATTATCGCAGGACCATCGACGGCGTCATCGACTTCCTGAACGGCAAATACGCGCCGGTGCTGGCAGAATTGAAGGACAGGATGGCGGAGGCCTCGAAGGAGATGAACTACGAGCGGGCGGCGCTTTACCGCGACCGCATCCGCGCCGTGGAGGCCGCGATGCAGAAGCAGAAGGCCATCTCCACCGCCCAGGTGGACCAGGACATCATCGCCGTGCTGCCCCACGAGGCCGACGCCATGGTGCAGCTGATGTTCGTGCGCTCGGGCCGCATGATCGGCTCGGAGCGCTTCACGCTGGAGGGCGCAGGGGACGAGCCCCTGGGCGAGATCCTGACCCAGTTCATGCTGCAATACTACGGCCCTGAGATCACCCCGCCGAGGGAGATCCTGCTGTCCGCCACGCCGCCGGAGCACGACGTGATCGAGCAGCTGCTCACCGAGCAGCACGGGGCGCGGACCTACATCCTCACCCCCCGGCGGGGCGAGAAGCTGAAATTCGTCAACATGGCCCTCAAAAACCTGAAGGACGAGGCGAAGAAGCTGGACCGCAGAAACGCCGCCAGCCGCGAGCGCACCATCGGCGCGCTGGAGACTCTCCAGGAACTTTTGAACCTGCCCACGCTGCCCCGGCGCATCGAGGGCTACGACATCTCCAACACCCAGGGCGCGCTGTCCGTGGCCAGCGAGGTGGTGATGGTGGACGGCGTCAGCGCGAACAGGGAATACCGCCGCTACCGCATCAAGACGGTGGAGGGGGCCAACGACTTCGCCTCCATGTACGAGGTCATCACCCGCCGCCTGTCCCACGGGCTGGACGAGCTGGCCGAGCGCAGGGCGCAGGGGCTCGACCCCAAGGGCGGCAAGTTCTCATGGCTTCCGGACCTGATCCTGGTGGACGGCGGCCGGGGCCAGCTGGCCGCGGCCCGGGAGGCCATGGAGGCCCAGGGGCTGAACATTCCGATGATCGGCCTGGCCAAGCGCATCGAGGAGATCGTGCTGCCCGGCGAGGAGGAGAGCCTGCTGCTGGACCGCCACTCCCCCGCCCTGCACGTGCTGCAAAGGGTCAGGGACGAGAGCCACCGCTTCGCCATCATCCACCACAGGACCCTGCGGGGCAAGGCGTCCATCTCGTCGCGGCTCGACGGCATCCCCGGCGTGGGCGAAAAGCGCAAAAAGGCGATACTGAAGCACTTCAAGACCGTGGAAGCGCTGAAGGGAGCGACGGCAGAGGAGATCGCAGAGGTCCCCGGCGTGCCGGAGAAGGTGGCGGAGGGCGTGTGGCGGTTTTTACATGAGGGAGAATGAATTGCGGGGAACCCCCTCTCAGTCACGGCTTCGCCGTGCCAGCTCTCCCCCTCACGGGGGCGAGCCAAGATTATATCCTGCGTGGTATCTCTCTTGCCTCGTCCCCATGCGGAGGCATTCAAGAGAGGTTGTCTAACAATCAACCTCAATCTTTGCGCGCCAGCCTTGCCTCGCCCCCGTGAGGGGGAGAGGTGCCCCGCAGGGGCGGAGAGGGGCTACCCTGCACCTCATTCTCACACTACCATCAATTCCATCGGAAAGGCGTGACCCCGCATGTCACAACCTCCAAAGGACATCATGCTCGCCAACGCCCGCGCTTTGCGCAAGAATATGACCCCCTGGGAGCGCAAGCTATAGTATCTTTTCCTGCGCAACTACCCGGTCAAAATCTATAAGCAGCACATCATTGGCCCTACATCATCGACTTTTACTGTCCCAAAGCCAGGCTCGTCATCGAGCTGGATGGCTCTCAGCACTTCATGCCGGAGGGAATGGACGCTGACAGACAGCGCGACGCTGCCATGATCGCCCATGGCTATGCCATCCTTCGCATTCCAAACATTGACATAGATCGCTGTTTTCAAACGGCTTGTGAAACCATCCATCGGGAAATTCAGTCCCATATCGTATAAAGCAGAATCGCAAGGAGGTTTTATTATGCTCAAAATGAAATCTTTGATCTACACCCTGCTCATTCTCGCCCTGGCCGCCCTCCCTGCCCTGTCGGAGGGCTTTCAGCGCGTGGAAAAGGACGGCAAGTCCGCCCTGGCAGACGGCAGCGGTTTTTTGCTGACGGACTACATCTACGACGACATCTACTGTTATGACACCGACCCGCCCTTTCGCGTGTCCCGGGACGGCCACGCGGGGTACATCGACGAAACGGGCAACGAGGTGGTGCCCGCCATCTACGACGCCCTCGACGTCTCCTTCCTCGAAGGCGTGGCCCCCGCGCGCCTGAACGGCAAATGGGGCTATGTGGACCAGGCCGGGCGACTGGTGATCGGCCCGTGGTTCGATCAGGTGGACCAGTTCTCCGAGGGCCTGGCGGGGGTGGAGCAGGACGGCAAGTGGGGCTACATCGACCATGCCGGCCGCTTCGCCGTAGAGCCCCGGTTCGACTTCGTGGGCTGGTTCCACAACGGCTATGCCCAGGTGCACCTGGACGGAAAGACCGGCCTGATCGATAAATCCGGCGCGTGGGCGCTGGAGCCCGGGTTTGAGGGCGCCGACATCCGCGTGGACGACGACGGCCTGGTCTCCGTCACCGGAGATGATGGCAATTCCTTCCGCTATTTCGACCTCTCCTCCGGCACGGCGGTGGAGGTGAAATCCGTCGGCTCCGGCATCGACCTTTCCGACTACATGCCCTTCGAGGGAAAGAAGGTGGCCACCCTTTCCGAAAAGCCCACGCTGGACAAGCGGGTCACCGAGGAAGAGACCCTCCCACGCCTGGACGGAGCCACGGCGCTGTTCCCGGTGTATTCCGCCTTCTGCCAGGCGGTGTACCCGAAGGACACCCGCTACACCTGGCTCGTGGACGACGAAACCGAGCATAACGCCCTGATCACCTGCACCAAGACCAACCGGGCCTACGAGCGGCTGATCCAGGGCGACGCCGATATCATCTTCGTAGCCCAGCCCTCCGACGAGGAGCTGGCCATGGCCGCCGAGAAGGGCGTGGAATTCGACATGATCCCCATCGGTCGGGAGGCCTTCGTGTTCATCGTCAACAAGGACAATCCGCTGGACAGCATCACCGTGGATCAGATCAGGGACGTCTATTCCGGCGCGATCACCGACTGGAGCCAGCTGGGCGTGGAGGGCGTCGGCCCCATCATGGCCTACCAGCGCCCCAAGAACAGCGGCAGCCAGACGGCGTTGGAGGCGCTGATGGGCGATACCCCTCTGATGGAGGCGCCCCAGGGCGTGGTGGCCTGGGACATGGGCGACATCGTGGACACCGTCGAGTACCGCAACCTGCCCAACGCCATCGGCTACTCCTTTCGCTTCTTTTGCACCGACATGATGGGCAGCGAGGTGAAGCTGCTGGCCGTGGACGGCGTGGAGCCCACCGAGGAGAACATCCGGAACGACAGCTACCCCATCGCCTCCACCGTCTACGCCATAAGGCTCAAGGACAACGACAACCCCAATGTGCTGGCGCTGCTGGACTGGATCAAGTCGCCCCAGGGCATGGAGCTGGTGGAGAAGTCCGGGTACACGCCGTGGGAGGAATGAATACGGGCGGACGCGCTTGACAGATGTTTTTTTCTATAATAAAATAGCAATGTCCCGAGAGGGATCGGGGACGGACAGCAAACGCGCAGTAAGCAGATCCTTCGCTTCGCTCAGGATGACACATCGCGCTTCATTGTCATCCTGGACGAAGCGAAGGATCTGTACAATATAGTTATTCCTTCACGGAGGTCATCAGCATGGACTACGCCACCCTCGACCGCCTGGTCGATTCTTACAAGGACGAACTGATCGAAAACATACGCAAGTGGATCGCCATACCCTCCGTGCAGGACGCGCCTGCGGGAGAAAACGCGCCCTTCGGCAAATACGTGCGCCGGATGCTGGACACCGCCCTGGAGGATGGGGCGCGCTTCGGCTTCGAGGTGCGGGACATCGACGGCTACGCCGGCGATATCAGCCTCGGCAGCGGCGAGCAGACCATGGGCATGCTGGCCCACCTGGACGTGGTGCCCCTGGGCGACGGCTGGAAGCACGACCCGCTGGGCGGCGAGATCGAGGACGGCAGGCTGTACGGCCGGGGAACCACCGACGACAAGGGCCCGGCGCTGTGCGCGCTGTACGCCATGCGGGCGGTGAAGGAGGCGGGCATACCGCTGAAGCACGGCGTGCGGCTGATTCTGGGCTGCGACGAGGAGACGGGCATGAGCGACATGCTGTATTATGCCTCGAAAATGAAGATGCCCGACTACGGCTTCTCCCCGGACGCCGAATTCCCGGTGATCAACATCGAGAAGGGCGGCGTGAATATGCGCCTTTCAAAGGTCACCGGCGGCGAAGCGGGCGCGACGATGCCCGTGTACAGCCTCTACGCCGGCGAGCGGCCCAATGTGGTGCCCGGCGAGGCCACCGCGGTGGTGGGACTGGGCGACATGACCCTGGAGGCGCTGAATGAGAGGCTGGCCGGCATCGCCGCCACCCACGAGCATTTCAGCCTGAGGGCCGAGTCCGGGATCCCGGGGCAGGCGCGGATCGTCGCCACCGGCGTCAACGGCCACGCCGCCATGCCCTGGAGCGGCGTCAACGCCGCAGGCATGCTGCTGATCGCCCTGAAGGAACTGAACGCCGGGGGCGGCAGCCGCGAGGCCATCGCCATGCTGGCGGAGGCCGTGGGCATGGACTACACCGGCAAGGCGCTGGGCATCGCCTGCGAGGACGAATTGTCCGGCGCGCTGACCTGCAGCCTGGGCATCCTCCGCTACGATCAGAACGAGCTTTCCGCCCTGCTGGACATCCGCTACCCGCTGTGCGCCAATGAGGAGACCATGCTGGGCCAGGCAGCGAAGCGGGTGGCCCCGGCGGACCTGTCCGTGTGCTGTGCCAGCAGCCACACCCCGCTGCACGTGCCCGCCGAAAGCCGGATCGTACAGGGGCTCTTGAAGGTCTACCACGAGGTCACCGGCCTGGACGCCTACACCATCGCCATCGGCGGCGGTACCTATTCCCGGATGATGCCCAACACCGTGGCCTTCGGCGTGTGCTTCCCCGGCGACATGGACGTGTGCCACATCGCCGACGAATACATCGACCTGGACAAGATGATGCTGGGCGTGAAGATATACGCCCACGCCATCGTTGAGCTGGCCGGCCAGGAATAATCAGCAAATGAGGAATACAAAATGAGCAACAA
>JAZSAA010000500.1:0-6168 GCA_045601625.1 Clostridia bacterium
TCTCGGCCATACCGATCCCCGACCCGGACGCCCGGATCAACCGCATCATCCTCAAGGGCAGCATTCCCAGCCCGGCCAACCCGCCCAGCGGCTGCAAGTTCCACACCCGCTGTTCCCATTGCATGGAGGTGTGCAAGTACGCCGTGCCCGAGTGGCTGGAGGTGGAGCCGGAGCACTTCTGTGCCTGCCACCTGTACGACACCCCCGAGGCCAAGGCGAAGGCCGAGGAGACCATGGCCCAAATGAAGCGTGACAACGTGGCCGTGGGCGGCAAGGAAGTGCTGTAGCCCATGGCGCGCGAAAAAGGACCCCGCCTGCCCGAGGGCGACGACGGCAGGACCATCGTGAACATGGATGTGGAGGGCATGCCCTGGCATTCCCGGCAGCGGGACAGGGCTCCCGCCCTGAAGCCCGCCGACTTCGAGCTGACTCCCCAGCAGCGCCGCGCCTACCGATGGGCCGCCGTCAAGGCGGCCCTGCTGGTGGCGCTGATCTTCGGCGCTGTTTTCGCCGCGTTCATCGCGTTCTGCGATTTCGTGTGGTTCAGGTGAGCAGGCGAAAAAAACCTTCGCTTCGTTCAGGATGACAACGAAAACGCAAGCCTGTCATCCTGAGTGAAGCGTTTGCCAAAGGCATTGCGAAGTAAAGGATCTGTACCTTTCGATATTGACGATGCATAAACGTAGGGGCGCCGATGCGGCGCCCGCCCGGGTACGGAACATATCATTGTACCTGGCGGGCGGCGCATCGCCGCCCCTACATTTGCCTTTTATTCGTTTGTTTATGCAGTTTGAGACAGCCCCTTGCGTGAAGCGCGAGCCTTCGGGCTGATTTTCCCCTTGCGTTAATCGCCCGCATGGTTTACAATATAAATGTGCAAATATGGCGTTGAAGCGCCATTCAATAGAATCAAGGCTTCAGGGGGTATGAGTTATGGATGTCAGGGCTTGGTACGATCGGAACAGGGCTCGTCTGGACGCGCTTTACGCGGGACAGGACCAGTTTGAACGCTACAATCGGCTGGCGGAGGCCTTCCGCGGCCACTTCAACCGCGAGCCGGAGCAGTTCATCTCCGCGCCGGGCCGCGCCGAGGTGGTGGGCAACCACACCGACCACCAGAACGGCAAGGTGCTGGCGGCCGCGGTGAACCTGGATACCGTCGCGGCGGTGGCGCCCCGGGACGACATGCGGGTGGTTCTGTATTCCGAGGGCTTTCCCACCGCCTTCGACGTGGACCTGACCGACCTGTACGTCCACGAGGAGGAGAAGGAGACCACCTTCTCGCTGATCCGCGGCGTGGCGGCGCGGCTCACGCAGCTGAAGTATAAAATCGGCGGCTTCGATGCCTGCGTGACCAGCACCGTGTTCAAGGGCAGCGGCCTGTCCTCGTCGGCGGCCTTCGAGGTGATGCTGGTGGGCGTGTTCGACGCGCTGTTCAACGGCTGGGTCATCGATCCGCAGGAGAACGCCCGCATCTCCCGCTATGCCGAGAACGTCTACTTCGGCAAGCCCAGCGGCCTGATGGACCAGATGGCCAGTGCCGTGGGCGGCCTGTCCATCCAGGACTTCGGCAAGGACCCCACCGACGTGGAGGCCATACGCTACGACTTCGGCGCGAAGGGCTTCGCGGTATGCGTGGTCAGTGCCGGTGGCGAGCACGGCAACCTGACCGACGAGTACGCCGCCATTCCCTCCGAGATGAAGGCCGTGGCGAAGCAGCTGGGCTATGAGCTGCTGCAGAACGTGACCCCGGAGGCGCTGTTTGAAGCGATCCCGCGGCTGAAGAACGTGGTCAGCGACCGTTCGATCCTGCGCGCGCTGCATTTCGTGGACGCCACCCGCCGGGCCCAGGATGCCGCCGACGCCCTGAAGCGGGACGACCTGCAGGCATTTTTCGACGTGGTCATCCGCGCCGGCAACAGCAGCTGGGAGCTGCTGCAAAACCTGAACGTCGCCACCAGCGACAACCAGGAAATCCCCCTGGCGCTGGAGATGAGCCGCCGGATGCTGGAGGGCCGCGGCGCGTGGCGCAACCACGGCGGGGGGTTCGCCGGCACCATACTGGCCTTCGTGCCCTTCGGCATGCTGGATCGGTATCGCGCCACAATGGACAGCGTGTTTGGCCAGGGCGCGACCACCGCCCTGGCCATAAGGCCGGAGGGCGTGGTTTGGATCAAATGAAGAATCAGGAATTAGGAATTGTGGAGCAAATTCCTGGCGGGATTTGATGGATTGAAATGAAGCCGAGGGTGTAAACCTGCGTTGAATAAAAGAAATCCGGTAGTTGCTCAGTCGCGCCGGGAAGGTCCTTCGACTCCGCTTCGCTTCGCACAGGATGACAGCGTTGCGTGTCGTTTGTCATCCTGGGCGGAGCCTTGCGGCAGCAAGGCGCAGTCGAAGGACCTGTACGATATAAATTTGTACATTAGCTCGACAAATCAGAACTTGCCTGCGACTGAACAGTAACAACCAAAGAAATCCGCATGGATTTCACCATTCATTCCTCATTCCTACTTAAAAAATCGAGGCTGCAAATGACCAATGTGACGAGACTTGAAACCCGCTCTGAGCAGGATACCATGGCGCTTGCGTCAGCCCTCGCCCCGATGCTCTCGGCGGGGGATGTCGTGCTGCTGGAGGGCGACCTGGGCGCGGGGAAATCGGTGCTGGCCCGGGGCATCGCCCGGGGCATGGGCGTCGAGGGCCCCATGCCCAGCCCCACCTTCACACTGATGATTCCCTATGAGGCCGGCGGCCGCAGGCTGTACCACTTCGACCTGTATCGCCTGGCGGACCCGGACGAGTACTACGCCGCCGGGCTGGATGAGTTCGTGGGCGGCGACGGCGTGGCAGTGGTGGAATGGCCGGCCATGGCCGGGCTGGACCCGGAGCCTGCGCTGCACATCCGGCTTGAGCGCGGGGCGGGGGACGACACCCGCCGGATCACGATTGAAAACCGCGGCGTGGCGGGGTACGATCCCGCCCCGCTGGCGGAATGGAGGTGCGGGAATGCCGAGTGACGCGATTAACCCGACGGTGCTGACCATCGATACCTCCGGCCCGGTGGCGGGCTGCGCAGTGCTGAGGGGGGGCAGGATCGTCCATCTGGTGGCCATGAACCACGGCCTGACCCACTCCGAGACCATCATGCCGGCGGTGGACGCTGCCCTGGAGGGGGCGGGCCTGCGCTGCGGCGACGTGGACGTGTTCGCCGCCGTGGCCGGTCCGGGCTCGTTCACCGGGGTGCGCATCGGCGTGTGCGCGGCCAAGGGCCTGGCCCACGCGGTGGGGAAGCCCTGCGCCGCCGTCCACGCCCTGGAGGCGCTGGCCATGAACTTCTACGGCTTCGACGGCCTGTGCTGCCCGATTCTGGACGCCCGGCGGGGCCAGGTGTACTGCGCCGCCTTCGACATGGCGGGGGGCATGCCCACCCGGGCGATGGCGGACGCTGCCCTGCCGCTGGAGGCATTCCTGGCGAGCCTGCCGACGGATCGGCGGCTGGCCTTCGTGGGCGATGGCGTGCCGGTGTACAGCGAGGCCGTGCGCCAGGCGATGGGCGAGCGGGCGCTGATCGCCCCGCCCTACCTGCGCGACCTGCGCGCCGACGCCGCGTGCCTGCTGGCCGCGGCAAGGCCGGAGACCTGGGTCCCCGCCGCCGAACTGCGCCCCATCTACCTCAGGGCCCCTCAGGCCGTGCGGGAGCGGGAAAGAAAAAACCAAAGAGGAACAACATGACGCAAACAACCATCGGACTGATGAACTTAAACGACGTGGAGGCGGTGCACGCCATCGAGGTGGCCTGCTTTAAAACCCCCTGGTCCAGGGAATCCTTTTACCGGGAGGTCACCGAGAACGAATGCGCCCGCTACGTGGTGCTGCGGGAGGACGGCGTGGCCATGGCCTACGCCGGGGTGTGGTTCGTGCTGGACGAGGGCCACATCACCAACATCGCCGTCCACCCGGACCGCCAGGGCATCGGCTACGGCGAGCGGGTGACCCGGGCGATGATCCAGCTGGCCGCCGACAGCGGCATGAACTGGATGACGCTGGAGGTGCGCCGATCCAACACCCCGGCCATCAACCTGTACCACAAGCTGGGCTTCATCGATGTGGGCTACCGCAAGCGTTACTACGAGAACACCGAGGACGCCCTGATCATGGCCCTGGAGCACCTGCCCGAGGGCAACCCGGAAAACGACCCGATGCTGGTGCGGGAATAATACCTGCCTCGGTTGGAAGGGCGTAACTTCCTCACTTCGTTCAGGGTGACAGCCCTGCAAGGCAGTCGTGTCATCCTGAGCGGAGGCGTAGCCGGAGTCGAAGGACCTTCCCCATCACACCAATGAACAGGTTATAACCAGCGAGCATTATGTTATTCACTGTCATTGAAATCCTGGTCGTGACGCTGTCGTGCTGCGCGGCGTCCGTCCACTATATCCACGCCCTGCAAATGGGACGGTACCAGCTGCCGGCCTATCGCCAGTGGCTGTCCAAAAACCGCGATCGCATCCTGAAGGACAACGTGCTTTGGGCCTTCGCCGCGGCGCTGCTGCGGGCCTACCTGCCGGTGCTGCTTTCGATGTTCCTGAAGGAGGAGGCTGTGCGCAACACGCTGACGGCGTGGCTGGTGCTGGGGCTGTTTACGGGGCTGATGGCGTGGGTCACCTGGCGGGATTACACCATGCCCAGCCGCAAGCCCTTCGTGGTCACCCAGCGGGTGCGGCGGCTGATGACGGTGCTGTTTCTGCTGTCCCTGGCTGTGACGACGCTGATGACGATGATGCGGCCCATATCGGTCTCGCCCTACTTCCTGTACGCGCTGATGCCCTTCATGGTGCTGGCGGCGGCGGCCATCATCGGCCCCTACGAGGACCGGCTGAACGCGGCCTTCTTCAAGAGCGCGAAGCGCAAGCTCCGTGCCCAACAGGACCTGATCGCCATCGGCATCACCGGCAGCTACGGCAAGACCAACGTGAAGTTCATCCTGCGGGACATCCTGTCGAAGAAGTACAAGGTGCTGGCCACCCCGGCGAGCTTCAACACGGCCATGGGCATCTCCCGGGTGGTGAACGACCAGCTGAAGCCGGAGCACCAGGTGTTCATCGCTGAGATGGGCGCGACCCACGTGGGCGATATCAAGGAGCTGGTGAACCTGGTGCGGCCGAAGTACGGCATACTCACCAGCATCGGCCCCCGCCACATGGACACCTTTGGCTCCATCGAGAACATCGCCAGCACCAAGTTCGAGCTGGTTCAGGGTCTGCCCAGAGACGGCCTGGCCGTGTTCGGCTGGGGCGACGACTACATCAACCGGCTTTATGCGCTGTGCCGGCACGACAAGTGCCGCATCGGCATGGACGACGATTCCGGGGCCTTCATGCGCGCTCAAAACCTCTCCTTCAGCGACAGGGGCTCCGCCTTCGACATGGTATGCGCCGACGGCGGGACCGTGCGCTGCCGCACGCGCCTGCTGGGCAGCTACAACGTAAAAAACATACTGCTGGCCGCGGCGCTGGCCCGGAAGATGGGCCTGGAGATGACCGAGATCGCCGAGGCCGTAAAGGGCCTTTCGCCCATCGAGCACCGGATGCAGCTGATCCCCGGCGAACTGACCGTTATCGACGATACCCTGAACGAGGACGCTGACAGCGCCTTCGAGGCCCTGCGGGTCGTGGCCCAGATGCCCGGCCGGCGCATCGTCGTCACCCCCGGCATCGGCGAGCAGGGGGGCAAGGAGGCCGACGTCAACTTCGCCCTGGGCACCGTGCTAGCAGACTGCGCCGACGCCGTGATCCTGGTAGGCCGTCGCCCCTTCACACGCAGCATTATCCGCGGCATGATGCAGTCCGGCTTCTCCCGCTCCAACCTCCACACCGCCGACGACATGGACGACGCCTCCGAGATACTCCAGGAGATCTCCGAAGCCGGTGACAGCGTGCTGTTCGAGAGCCGGATACCGGAGTATGAGGAGGAGTAGATTCTGATTTGGCGGGGAGACGGAACCCCTCCGCCGCTACGCGGCACCGTCCACGGGCCTGCCGGCCCCATCTCGCTGAAAACAGTCCACTGGACTGTTTTCCTGGCGCTCGATGCCCCTTTCAGGGGAGGCTTTTGGCTAACTTACCGGGGGTATCGGGGGAGACGACAAACCCAAAGGGTTTGTCGGTC
>JAZSAA010000501.1:0-2286 GCA_045601625.1 Clostridia bacterium
GAACATCGTGCGGCCGTAGAGTATGGCCTTGTCGATGGAGGTGAAGTTGTCGTCGAGGATGGTGATGTCGCCGGCCTCCTTGGCCACCTCGGTGCCGGAGCCCATGGCGAAGCCCACGTCGGCCTTCTTCAGGGCCGGGGAGTCGTTCACGCCGTCGCCGGTCATGCCCACCACCAGGTTCAGCTCCTGGGCGATGCGCACCAGGCGGCTCTTGTCGGTGGGCAGGGCCCGGGCCACCACCCGCAGGTTGGGCAGTATGGCCTTCAGCTCGTCGTCGCTCTTCTGGGCCATCTCGGCGGAGGTCATGGCCACGTCGCTGGTCTCGCGCAGCAGGCCGGCCTCCCGGGCGATGGCCACGGCGGTCTCCTTGCGGTCGCCGGTCACCATGACCACCTGGATGCCCGCGTCCTGGACCTCCTGGATGGCGGGGATGACCTCCTTGCGCACGTTGTCGCGGATGGACAGCACGCACACCAGGGTCAGGTCGTTGCCCTCGGGGTCGCCCTCGGTCTTGGCCACGCCCAGCAGGCGCATGGAGCGGCCGGCCTGGGCGTCCATGTAGGTCAGCAGAGCGGACTGGGTGTCGTGGTCCAGGGGACGGACGGCGCCGGTCTCGTCGATGAAATAATCGCAGCGCTCGATGATGCGCTCCGGCGCGCCTTTCATGTAGGTGACGGACTTCCCACCGCGGGTGACGGTTACGTCGGACATCTTCTTGGTGGAGTTGAAGGGGTTGAAGGAGACGACCTCCTCCTTGCTCATGTTCGCCACGGCGTTCTCGCCCAGCAGGAAGGCCATCATGGCCCGGTCGGTGCTGTTGCCGCCGAGGATCTCGTTGCCGGAGACGGTGGCGGAATTGTTGATGCCGATACCGGTGACCACGTCGGTCTGCATGGCGGGGGGCAGGTCGGCCAGTTTCGTATAGATGCGCTGGTTGCCGGTGGCCAGCTCCACCACGGACAGGCGGCCCTCGGTGATGGTGCCGGTCTTGTCGGTGAACAGCACCGACAGGCTGCCGGCGGTCTCAAGGCCGTTGATCTTGCGCACGAGCACGTTGTCCTTGATCATGCGGATGCTCTGGAAGGACAGCAGGATGCTGGTGAGCATCGGCAGGCCCTCGGGCACCGCGCAGATGATGATGGTGACGGCCACGGTCACCGCCTCGATGATCAGCGTGGCCCAGCCGGCGAAGGTGGGCTCCACCTTGCCGCCGATGACGTTGACCAGGATCACGCCGATGATGATGGCGATGGCGCCGATGTAGCCGAAGGTGGAGATCTGCTTGGCCAGCTTGGCCAGCTTCACCTGCAGGGGCGTCTGGCGGGTGTCCTCCTGGACCTCCAGGGCCAGCTCGCCGAACAGGGTCTTGTCGCCGACCACCTTGACTTCCATGTAGCCCTCGCCGCCGCAGACCACGGTGCCGCGGTAGGCGTAGTGGGTGTTCAGGAGGTCCTTGACGTCATAGCCCTCGCCGTCGGGGTTGGGGCGCTTGGGGGCCTCCTCGGTCTCGCCGTTCAGGGCGGCCTGGTCCACCATGACCTCGCCCTCGACCATCTCGCCGTCGGCGGGCAGCTTGTCGCCGGCCTGGAGGTAGACGATGTCGCCCACGACCACCTCGGAGACGTGGATCTCGTGCAGCTGGCCGTCGCGGAGGACCTTGGTGACCTCCTTGGACTCCTCCTCGGCTTTCAGGAGGCTCGCCTTGCCCTCCTGGCTGTGCTCGGAGAAGGAGGCCACGCCGTTGGCCAGCAGTATGGCGATGAGCACGCAGACCGGCTCGTACCACTCGGCCTTGTGCATCAGCCACAGCACCACCTGCACGGCCAGGGCCACCAGCAGGATCATGATCATCGGGTCCTTGAAACCCTCGAGAATCTTCTTCCACAGCGGATCCGGCGGGATCTGGGTCAGCGCGTTGGAGCCGTATTTGTTGCGGCTCTCGTCCACCTGCTTCCGGGTCAGGCCAGTCAGTTTCATTTCAACAAGCCTCCATTTTCTCTGCGTTCTTTGCAGTCGTCGTTCTTTGCGTTGTGACATTGTTCATTATAAACGCTGCACGCTCAAAATGCAATAGCGGGCTTCCAAATTGTCACCGGGGAGGGACGAAAACCGCCTTTGGGGGGATTCTGATTGATCGGGCAGGGCCTGCCCTGGCCCCGAACCTGCGGACAACGGAAAAGTGTGGTATAATAGAACCAACACAAAAGGAGGCCGCAGGAATGGGACGCAAGAGTGAGTTCAGCCGCGAGGAGAAGATCACGGCGGTGAAGCTGGTAACGGAAGGGG
>JAZSAA010000502.1:0-9426 GCA_045601625.1 Clostridia bacterium
CGGATTTCTTTTGATTCAAAGAATCGAGAAACGTTGAAACCTCTGCCGTTTCCCTTTAATCAAACAAATCCGTCAGGATTTGTACCGCCACTAAATACTAACCACTAAATACTAAATACTCAAATTCTGATTTATCGAGCATCAGCTCGATAAATCAGAATTTCACCGTCTTCTCCTCCGCCGCCGCTTCCGGCCCTGCATATAGCGCCAGCCGTACCAGCCGCCGACACCGATGGCGGCGACGCCCGCGCCGATCATCAGCACGGGCAAGATCGTGCCGCCGCTGCGCTCGGCTGCGATCGGCTGAGTAGGCGTCAGCGGCTCGCCCCCGGCCTGCAGGCCGGGCCGGGCTTCGACGATGTCATCGCCTTCGGCTTCCGCGATCCCCTCCGCCGCATTCTCGGTGTCCGCGTCCTCCCCGAAGTACGTCGATTCGTCCGGCGCTTCATCCGCTTGAGCTTCGGCGTCATCCTCGGGCATCTCTTCCGACGCCTCGACCTCGTCCTCTACCTCGTCCGGGGCGTCCTCCCCCGCGTCGGGCTCGGGCGTGTCGTCGGGCTGGGCGATGGCGCTCTCGGCCGCGGCGGCCAGCTCCTCGGCGGCGGCGGCCTTCTGGGCCTCGATCTCCCCGGCGTGCTCCGCCAGGTAATTGGCCGAGGCGTCGGGATCGATGTGCTCCAGGAAGTCGTTCTTCGCCACGTCCTCGCCCACGGTGGTGAAATACAGGCCAAACTTCGAATTGTCATAGGTGCCGTGGCTTTTCACGGCATAGGCGCCGGTCTGGGAGCTGTGTTCCTTCATGCCGATCTTGGCCACCTCCAGCGGGGTCTTGCCGCCGAGGGCGTCGCTGGGGGTTTCCCAGTCCATGACCAGCGTGTTCTCGTCGTACAGGTGGTGGTACAGCTTCTTCACCTGCCACGCGCCGTACTTCCGGGCCGACTCCGGATACTGGGACGGATCGGCGGCGGCGTCGATGGCGTACTTGGCGCAGCGGGCGGTGATCTTGTGCTGGTTGTGGCCGTACTCGCCGTTCAGGTCCTGGGTGACGATCACCTCGGGCTTGAAGCGGCGGATGCGCTCCACCACCAGCGAGAGGATGTTGTCCTTGCCGCCCCACAGCTTGATGCCGGCCTCGACGGAGCCGACCTTTTCATCCTTCAGGTTGATGAAATCGGGGTAATCCCGCACGCCCATCTTCCACAGCGCGTTCAGCGCCTCGGCCCGGCGGTAGCGGGCGCAGTTGGTCATATAAACGACCACGGTGGGCTTCTTCAATTGCACGGCATAGTAGGGAATCGTGCCGCCCAGGAAGATGATCTCGTCGTCCTGGTGGGTGGACAGCACCATCAGGTCGGCCTTGTCCACCGGCGGGTTCCACAGCTGCACGTCGCCGGGCAGCTCGCCCTCGGAATAGACGTACACGCGGCAGATGGACTGGTCCTTCGCCGTCAGCTTCAACTGGATGACGTTCGTCTCGGGCAGCAGCTCGTACATGCTGTAGATGTTGGGCCACATGTCGGCCTGGGTGCGGGTGCGCAGCGGGGTCATGGCGGCGTCGTACTCGATCAGCTCGTAGGCGATGGGGTCGAACGTCCATTCCACCCGCAGCCAGCCGGCCCGGGCGTCCTTGGGGAGCTTGATGCCGATCCAGGCGTCCTTGTGCTTCGGCATCCACAGCGTGCCGGCCCTGCCGTCCAGGAACTTGCCCTTCTCGCCCTCGGACACCTTGAAGGCGCACTTTTTCGTGATGTCCGCGCCCTTGCCCGCGTCCTCGGCCCGCGCCGGAGGCGCGATCGCCAGCGCGCACAGGCACAAAACCATCACAATGCTCAGGAGGACGGCCATCAGCCTGTCATCCTGAGCGCGGCGAAGCATCTGCTCTTTGTTCCTTTTCATTGCATATCTCCCATAAGTTCCAGCACCACCGCATCCTGGACCTCCATGCCCCGGGTGGTCAGCCGCAGAAAGCCGCCCCCGGTTTCGATCAGCCCGGCTTTCTCCAGCCGCTCGAGCGCCGCCTCCCGGCCCCGGGCGAAGGCCGTCCCGAAGTCCCGCGCCCAGGCCGCCAGGTCCAGCCCCCGCGCCGTGCGGGTGGCCAGCATCAGCGTCTCATCCATTTCGTCCTGCGCGGTCAGCACCGTTTCATCCAACCGCCGGACGCCGGACAGGTATGCCTCCAGCCCGTCCGGGTTGTGGAAGCGGCGACCGCCCAGCAGCGAGTGGGCCGCGCAGCCCAACCCCAGGTAGTCCCCCCGGTTCCAGTAGACCAGGTTATGGCGGCACTCGAAGCCGGGTTTGGCGTAGTTTGAAATTTCATAGCGACGATACCCCGCCGCCGAGAGCCGGGTTATGGCCGCCCGCTGCATGGCGTTCACCGCGTTGTCGTCGGGGACGGTCGCCTCCCCCGACGCCACCCGCGCCGCCATCGGCGTGCCGGGCTCCACGATCAGGCTGTAGGCGGAGATGTGCTCCACCCCCAGGGCGACGGCGGCGTCCAGCGCGTCCAGCCACTGGGCCATCCCCTGCCCCGGCATGGCGTACATCAGGTCCAGGTTGATGTTCCCGAAGCCCGCGTCCCTGGCCATCCTGACGGCCCGGCCGATCTGCGCCGCCGTGTGGATGCGGCCCAGGGAGCGAAGCAGCCCGTCGTCGAAGCTCTGGGCCCCCAGGGACAGCCGGTTCACCCCGGCCCGCCGGTAAACCGCCAGCTTTTCAGGCGTCAGCGTACCGGGGTTGCCCTCGACGGTGATCTCCACGTCCGCCTCAAACGACGCGATGCCCCGGCAGGCGTCGATCACCCTTTCGATATAACCCGCGTCCACCAGCGTGGGCGTCCCCCCGCCGATGAACACGGAGCGAATCCGGCAATCGCCGGAAGCCAGACCAAGGTCTGTATTTCCAGACCAAAGTCTTATTTCTGCCGTAATATCGTCAAAATACCGTCTCCAGTCGGTTTTCCGCCCCGGCCAGGATGCAAAGTCGCAGTAGGCGCATTTCTTCGTGCAGAAGGGGACGTGGATATATAAAGAAAGCGGTCTCATATTCAATCTCGGCTTTATAAAGAGTTTAGAGTTCAGATAAATGCAACGCAGGGATAACCGCTTATGCCGCCTTCGGGCGCTGTATAATCTCAACTCTAATCTCTCAACTCTCAACTCTCCAAAGATGGATTGACTCTGTCAATCCATCTTCAACACGGCCATAAACGCCTCGCTCGGCACGGACACGCTGCCCACCTGGCGCATGCGCTTCTTGCCCTCCTTCTGCTTTTCCAGCAGCTTCTTCTTGCGGCTGATGTCGCCGCCGTAGCACTTGGCCAGCACGTCCTTGCGCAGGGCCTTCACGGTCTCCCGGGCGATGACCTTGCCGCCGATGGCCGCCTGGATCGGAATTTCAAACAGCTGCCTCGGTATGGCCTCCTTCAGCTTCTCGGCGATGCTTCGGCCCCGGGGGTAGGCCCGGTCCCGGTGGACGATGATCGAAAGCGCGTCGCACTGCTCGCCGTTTAACAGCATGTCCAGCTTCACCAGGTCGCTGCGCTCGTAGCCCTTCAGCTCATAGTCGAAGGAGGCGTAGCCCCGCGTGCGGCTCTTGAGCTGGTCGAAGAAATCGTAGATGACCTCGTTCAGCGGCAGGTCGTACTTGAGCAGCACGCGGCCGCCCTCGATGTACTTCATGTCCCGGAAGGTGCCCCGCTTGTCCTGGCACAGCTCCATGATCGCGCCCACATAGTCCTGGGGCGTGATGACCTGGGCGTCCACCATGGGCTCCTCCATCCAGTCGATCTCCTGCACCGGGGGCAGGTTGGTGGGGTTGTCGATCATCACCGTCTCGCCGTCTGTCTTGACGACCTTGTACACCACGCTGGGGGCGGTGGTGACCAGGTCCAGGTCGAACTCCCGCTCCAGGCGCTGCTGGATGATCTCCATGTGCAGAAGGCCCAGAAAGCCGCAGCGGAAGCCGTAGCCCAGGGCCACCGAGGTCTCCGGCTCGTAGGACAGGGCCGCGTCGTTCAGGCGCAGCTTCCCAAGCGCATCCCGCAGGCTCCCGTAGTCCGCGCCGTCGGCGGGATAGATGCCGCAGTACACCATCGGCAGCACCGGCTTGTAGCCCGGCAGTGGCTCGGCGGCGGGGTTGGCGGCCAGGGTGATGGTGTCGCCCACGCGGATGTCGGCGATGTCCTTGATCGACGCGGCGATGTAACCCACCTCGCCGGCGTTCAGGCTCTCCCTGGGGCTGTAGCCCAGGGGCAGGTAGGCCCCCACCTCGGTCACGTCGAATTCGCACTTGCCCGCCATCATGCGGATGCGGTCGCCCACCTTCACGCTGCCGGCCTTGACACGCACCGAGGAGATGGCCCCGCGATAGTTGTCGTAGTAGGAATCGAAGATCAGCGCCTGCAGTGGGGCGTCGATGTCGTCCCGGGGGGCGGGGATGCTGTGCACGATATCCTCCAGCACGTCCTCGATGCCCACGCCCTGCTTGGCCGACACCAGCGGGCAGCCCTCGCAGTCGATGCCGATCTCGTCCTCGATCTCCTGCTTGACCACCTCGGGCTGGGCCGAGGGCAGGTCGATCTTGTTGATGACCGGGCGGATCTCCAGGTCGTGATCCAGGGCCATGTACACGTTGGCCAGCGTCTGGGCCTCGATGCCCTGGCTGGCGTCCACCACCAGCACCGCGCCCTCGCAGGCGGCCAGCGCCCGGGACACCTCGTAGGTGAAGTCCACGTGGCCGGGGGTGTCGATCAGGTTCAGCTCGTACTCGGTGCCATCCTTGGCCTTGTAGGGCATGCGCACCGCCTTCGACTTGATGGTGATGCCCCTCTCCCGCTCCAGCTCCATGGAGTCCAGGACCTGGTCGGTCATGTCCCGCAGCTGCATCACCCCGGTCTTTTCCAGGATGCGGTCGGCCAGGGTGGACTTGCCGTGGTCGATGTGGGCAATGATGCAGAAATTGCGGATTCGGCTCTGATCGTATTTCAAGGCGCAGACCTCCGTAACACATTTTTGGTGGTTGTTCTGTTGCTCACAGATCCTGATTTGGCGAGGGGATGGCGACGGCTCCAAAAGCAGCCTTCCCCTGATGGGGAAGGCTTTTTGATGCGCTGCCAGCTATTCCTATTGCCTATTGCCTCAGCAACATCCCGACAAATCAGAATCTGCCATCCCAAACGATTGCATACTATAATATAGTATTCTTGTTAATTAATCAAGGTTAAACTCCCCTACAGCGCCCGGCGGCCCTTCAGGCGCTCGGTGTTGCGGTCGATTTCGCCCTTCAGGGCCTTCATCTCGTCGGTGGCGGAGCCTTCATCGTACAGCAGGTCGATCAGCGCCTGCTGGTCGCGTACCAGGGTACCCCGAATGCTGCTCGTGCTCTCCAGCGTGGCGGCCAGCTGCTCGCGACCCTGCTCCAGCCTCTGGCTCACGGCGTCCCGGCGCGTCTCGGCCTCCCGGCGCAGCCTGTCGGTCTCGGCCCGGATGGCGTTCATGCGCTCAGTGATGCGCTCCGTGCGGTAGATGACATCCGGATAGGCGTCGGCAAAGCGCTTGTAGAAATAGTTTCGGTCGCTGAGCAGCAGCCGGACCTCCTTGCTGATCTGCTCGGTGTTGTCCGCCTCGCTGGTCTCGACGCCGGTCTTGACCAGCTTCAGCACGAAGTGGGTGACCACGTAATCCGCCGCGATCAACACCAGCAGGATACAGGCGATGATCGTGCGCGCCCGCAGGCTGATGCGGGCGAACAGCTTCAAAAGCAGCGGATTGGCCAGGTTGTCCACCGCCACGCCCGCCAGGCCGAACAGGATCAGGTTGCCGATCCACACCCGGCCGTTCAGGTTCATGGGCTTCTGGCTGTAATCCCACCAGCGTGCGTGAAAGCGCTTCTCCATGATCCAGCTGGCCACGTACTCCACCGTACCGCACAGGAAGAAGGAGATCAGGAACGTGGTGCCTATGGAATGCTCCACGCCGGAGATCGCGTTCACGCCCAGCGTGATCAGTATGGCGCCAAAGCCGTAGATGGGCAGCCAGGGGCCCGTCAGGAACCCCCGGTTGATGAACCTGTGGTACTGCCGGTACTTCAGCGCAACCTCCATGCACCATCCCGCGATGGCATAGGCGAAAAAAAGAAGGACGAGGTTAACAATGCCTTCCATCATTAAAACTCCCTTGTGTATCTGCGTACCGGCCCGGGGCGGCTCTCGTGCCCCCCGATGCATTTCTCCATCCACACCATGTCGTACCACCGGCCAAACTTGCTGGCGCATTTATGAAAGCGGCCGACCGTGGCGTAGCCCATGCGCTCGTGAAAGCGGGGGCTGTCGAGGGTCAGGGTTTCGTCCTCGGGGTCGGCGAAGGCAATGCAGGCGTACAGGTTGCGCACGCCCATGGATGAAAGCGCTGCCTCCAGGGCCTCGTACAGCGCCCGGCCCAGCCCGCGGCCCCGGCAGTCCCGGTCGAGGTAGATCGTCGTCTCGCAGGACCAGTCGTAGGCGGCCCGGCCCTTGAAGGGGCCGGCGCAGGCGTAGCCCAGCAGCCTGCCATCCGCCTCGGCCACCAGCCAGGGATATTTCGCCACGGTCCGCGCCATGCGTCCCCGGAATTCGTCCGGGGTCGGAACCGCGTACTCGAAGCTGACGGCGGTGTTCTTGACGTACCAGGCGTAGATCTCAAGCAGCGCCTCGGCATCCGAAGGCCGCGCGTCTCGAATCGTCATGCCGCGCCCCCTCCCCTCCGCCGCCGGGGCAGCGGAAGCTGCACCAGCACGATGGCCGCGAACATCACCACGCAGCCCGCCAGCTCCCGGGGCCGCATCCGCTCTCCCAGGAGCACCGCCCCGCCGATGGCCGCGAACACCGATTCCAGGCTCATCAGCAGCGAGGCCACCGTGGGATCGGTATAGCGCTGGGCCACGATCTGCAGCGTGTAGCCCACCGCGCCGGACATGAACCCGCAGTACAGTATCGGGATCGCTGCCGAGGCCACCTTGTCCCAGGAGGGCGCTTCCAGCAGGAAGGCCGCGACGGTGCAGATGACGGCCGCGGTGGCAAACTGTATGGCGGACATGCGGATGGGGTCCGCGCGGGGGGCAAAGTGGTCGATGCACAGGATCTGTCCGCTGAACAGCACCGCGCACACGCAGACCATCCCATCGCCCCTTGTGAGGGTGAAGTCCTCGTTCACGCACAGCAGATACATCCCCGCCACGCCCACCAGCACCGCCAGCCACACCAGCCAGGTGTTCCTGCGGCCAAACAGCACGAAGCCGATCACCGGCACCAGCAGCATGTACATGGCCGTGATAAACCCGGCCTTGCCCGCCGTGGTGGTGACCAGGCCCTTCTGCTGCATCACCGTTGCGAAGGCAAGGAACGCGCCGCTGCACAGGCCGCCCAGCAGGCTGGCCCTGCGCCTGCCTTCACGCTCCGCCTCCGGGGAGCGGTCCCCGCGGCCCGTCGCCATCGCCACCAGCCCCACGGCCAGCGTCGACAGCACCATCCGCGCCGCGCAAAAGGTGATCGGCTCGATGCTGTCCATGCCCTGCCGCTGGGCCACGAAGGCCGTACCCCAGATCAGCGCCGTCAGCAGCAGCAGCGCGTTTCCCAGCAGCTGCCGGCTGCCCGTCCGTCGTACTTCCATTTTGAATCCCGTTCCCCGCGCGAACGCGCGTCGCTCATTTTTTATTATGATAGCATTCTGAGTGGCAGAAGTAAACCGAAATGATGTTATAACTTGGCAACGGGGGCAAACAGGTTTTCGCAGGCCTTACTTTTTTGTAATCCGGTCTTCATTTTCCCCCGCCATTCGGCCTTGAAACGCAACAAAGTTCGAGTATAATTATCAAAAATTCTGAATTAAGGTGCGAAAGGCTCTTGTGCGCCGCGCACAACCGGCGCGCAGGTTATGGATACAGATATGATTACCAATGAGACGATGATGCAGTACTTTGAATGGTACCTGCCCAACGACGGGCTGTGGTGGCGGCGCTGCGCCGCGAAGGCTCCGAATCTGCGCGACCTGGGCATCACCCAGGTGTGGCTGCCCCCGGCCTACAAGGCCGCCAGCCAGGCGGACGTGGGCTATGCCGTCTACGACATGTACGACCTGGGCGAATTCGACCAGAAGGGCACCGTGCGCACCAAGTACGGCACCCGGCAGGAGTACCTGGACGCCGTCAGCGCCTTCCACAAGGCGGGCATACGGGTGTTCGCCGACATCGTGCTGAACCACCGCATGGGTGGCGACGAGACCGAGGACGTGGTGGCCGTCAGCGACGACCCGGAAAACCGCAACGAGCAGATCGAGGACGAGCATGTGATCCGGGTCTGGTCGAAGTTCAATTTCCCCGGCCGGAACGGCAAATACAGCGCCTTCAAGTGGAACCACACCCATTTCACCGGCACCGACTGGGATGAAAAGACCCACGCCCCGGGCCGCGTCTACCGCTTTCTCGGCAAGCGCTGGCACAGGGACGTGGACCCGGAATGGGGCAACTTCGACTACCTGATGGGCATGAACGTGGACATGGACAGCCCCGCGGTGATCCGCGAGACCAAAAAGTGGCTGGAATGGTACATCCGCGAGGCCCACATCGACGGCGTGCGGCTGGACGCGGTGAAGCACATCAGCTTCTCCTTCTACGGCAAGCTGTTGAAGACCATCCGCAAGGCTACGGGCATGGCGATCCCCGCTGTGGGCGAATACTGGAGCGGCGACCTGGAACGCCTGACCCACTACCTGGACAAGGTGGACAACCGCATGGCCCTGTTCGACGTGGCGCTGCACTACAACTTCTTCAACGCCTCCCAGGGCCGGCTCGCCCTGAAGCACATATTCGATAACTCTCTGGTACAGGCGCGGCCCTACTACGCCGTCACCTTTGTGGACAACCACGACACCCAGCACGGGCAGAGCCTGCAATCCTTCGTCGAGGACTGGTTCAAGCCCCTGGCCTACGCGCTGATCCTGCTGCGCCGGGAGGGCGTGCCCTGCGTGTTCTATTTCGATTACTACGGAAACCCCTCCCAGGGCCGCGCCCCGGTGCCCAACCTGGGCAAGCTGATCAAGGCTCGCCGCTGGTACGCCTACGGCGAGCAGACCGATTACTTCGGCGACGAGCACATCGTGGGCTGGACCCGCAGCGGCGACACCGAGCACGAGCACTCGGGCATGGCCGTGGTGATGAGCGATGGCGAGGGCGGCAGCATCGAGATGGACATGGGCAGGGCCTGCGCCGGCGAGCTGTTCTACGACGTGCTGGGCCGGTGCACTGAACCCGTGGCCGTCGACGAGAACGGCGTCGGCCGGTTCTTCACCGACGGCAGGAGCGTGTCCGTATGGGTGCACAGACCGGCCTTCGAGGACCTGATCATCAACGAGTGACGGTCAGGAGAGCGCAGGGGCGGCGCAAATCGGAATCGCA
>JAZSAA010000503.1:0-2790 GCA_045601625.1 Clostridia bacterium
CAGGAAACCTCCGAGGATTCCTACAACTGGGCCCGCAACCTGGCGATGCTGATCCAGTCCGGCGCGCTGCCGATGGACATCGCCGAGGTCGAGACCCGCGCCATTTCCGCCACCCTGGGCATCGAGGCCATCGACGGCGCCATCATCGCCGGCATCGTGGGCCTGATCCTGGTGCTGGTGTTCATGCTGGTGATGTACCGCCTGCCCGGCGTGGCGGCGGACATGGCCCTGCTGATCTACGTGCTGATCGTGTTCTACGCCCTGGCCATCTCCGGCGCGCAGCTGACGCTGCAGGGCATCGCCGGTATCCTGCTGGGCATCGGCATGGCCGTCGACGCCAACGTGGTCATATTCGAGCGCTTCCGCGAGGAATTGAAGGAGGGCCGCACGCCGCTGAACGCCGTGAAGTTCGGCTTCCGCAACGCGGGCCGTGCCGTGCTTGACTCCAACGTGACCACGCTGATCGCCGCCGTGGTGCTGATGATCTTTGGCACCGGCACCATCAAGGGCTTCGCCACCACGCTGATGATCAGCATCATCGCTTCCTACTTTACCGCGGTGGTGGTTACCCGCGGCCTGCTGATTTTGATCTGCAAGCTGGGCATCAACAACCGCAGCGCCTACACGCGCTAAGAGGAGGGAACGAGCATGAAAAAGACGTTTACCGGGAATACGCGCCTGTTCCTCTGCATCTCTGGCGCAATCATCGTCATCGCACTGGTCATGCAGATTGCCGGCGCGGGACTGAATCTGGGCATTGACTTCACCGGCGGTTCGATCCTGAACTATTCCGTCGGCGAGGATTACGACGTCAGCGACGTCGAGACCCTGCTGAATGCCTCCGGCTATACCGACAACCAGATCACCAAGGCCGCGCCCTCCGCCGCGTCCATCGCGCTGCAGGCGGAGCTGGCCGCCGCGGTGGATGAAGTCGTCGAGGCGGCGGCTACGGACCCCGAGGTCGCCGCGGCGGTCGACGAGGCCGTCACAGAGGCCGCGGTGGAGGAGGCGGTGGAGGAAGCCGTCACGCCCACCCTGGGCCTGCTGAACCCCGACAAGTCGAACATTGTCCATGACGGCTTGACCGACCTCCAGATCCGCCTGAAGCTGGCCGACGCCACCGAGGGCATGGAGGACGTGATCAAGGGCGCCGTCGTCGGCGTGGTTTCCAACGCGAACGAGACCGGCTACCGCACCGCCACCAACCAGGAGATCAGCACCCTGGGCTACGCGCTGAGCTATGCCGGCGGCAACATCGTCGAGTTCGACATGGCCGGCGCCTTCGACAAGGCCGCCGTCGAGGAAGCCGTGAACAAGGCCCTCGAGGAGGGCGGCTACAGCGTCAACGCCATCCAGTTCATCCAGTACGACGCCGAGGCCGAGGCCGCGCGTATCGCCGAGGAGCAGGCCGCCGCCGAGAAGGCTGAGACCGAGGCCGAGACCGCAGAGGCGGAAGTCACCGAGGCGCCCGCAGAGGCGGAAGTCACCGAGGCGCCCGCAGAGGCCGAGGCCACCGAAGCCCCTGCCGAGGCCGAGACCACTGAAGCGCCCGCCGGGGAGAATGCCGAAGCGGTCGCCGAGCCCGCCGAGGAAACCGGCTTCCAGCTGCGCATCCTCATCGACATGGACGACGTGACCAGCCAGGTACGCGCCCAGCTGGAGCGCGAGATGACCGCGAAGTATCCGAACTTCCGCTTCGTCTCCATCGACCACGTCAGCGCCATCGCCGGCCACGACCTGCTGTCCAACGCCATCAAGGCGCTGCTGATCGCCTTCGTGTGCATGCTGATCTACATCGCGATCCGGTTCAGCCCGCTCTCCGGCGCGGCGGCCCTGTTCGCGCTGGTGCACGACATCCTGATCATGTGCGCGTTCATGGTGTTCTTCCGCAAGTGGTTCCAGGTGAACAGCCCGTTTATCGCGGCCATACTGACCATCGTCGGCTACTCCATCAACAACACCATCATCATCTTCGACCGCATCCGCGAGACCCGCGCGAAGCCGGGCTACACCCAGGCGGACATGATGGATGTCGTCGAGGTCTCCGTCAGCAGCACGCTGTCCCGTACGATCAACACCACGCTGACCACGCTGTTCACGCTGGTGTGCCTGTACATCTTCGGCGTGTCCTCCATCAAGGAGTTCGCGTTCCCGCTGCTGGTCGGCATGCTGGCCGGTACCTATTCCTCCGTGCTGCTCAGCGGCCAGGTCTGGGCCATGTGGGACAAGAAGCTGAACGCCAACAAGGCGAAGAAGGCCTAATTTCAAAAACCAACCCGAATTAGGAATCGACGATAGCCGGTTCCTAATTCTTCTTTTCCCGGTTATAAATACTGTTCTCAATTGAAATGCAGAAGATCCTTCGTTTCCCCAGGACGACACTGAGACGTCTGTCATTCTGAGCCGAGCGAAGCGGAGTCGTGCCGCAGACTTGCGTCGCACAGGACCTCTTCTATATCTTATTTGAGAGTAGTGTTAAGAGGTAAGTTATGCTGCGATATGAAGCGCGCTGCTCCGATCCCGCCTTTCCCTGCCCCGAGGGCATGTCCCCGGCGTTGCACCGGCTGCTGGTGGGGCGGGGGGTCGATTCCGCCGAGGCGGCGGAGGCGTTCCTGAACCCCGGCGTCGGGGATCTGCACGACCCGTTGGCGCTGTCGGACATGCCTGCGGCGGCGACGCGGATTCGCCGGGCCATGGACGGGGGCGAGGTCATCTGCGTGTACGGCGACTACGACGTGGACGGCGTGTGCGCGTCGGCCATACTGTCGGGCTGGCTGAAATCCCGGGGCG
>JAZSAA010000504.1:0-2254 GCA_045601625.1 Clostridia bacterium
TTGACCCCGGCGGGCGGCGCATCGCCGCCCCTGCAATTGCATTTCCTTCGTATGCTTATGCTATTAAGACAGCCCCTTCATCGTCTAATCGGAATCACTTCGTCAGCAGCGCCTTCACCGCGTCCACGTACCTTTCGGGGAACGCGCCTTCGATGGTCTCGCCCACGATGGCGCCGTTGCTGTCCACGAAGATCGTGGTCGGCACGACGGTGATCCCCGCCAGCAGGGGATTCATGTCCTCGCTGAGGGTCAGCATCGGGTAGTTGGTGCCGTTTTCCTTCATCAGGTTGCGGGCCTCCGTGAAGTCGTCGTCCACCAGTATGCCCACGACCCCGCAGCCCAGCTCCCGCAGCTGGCTGTGGACCTTCGCCAGGTCGCCCAGCTCCCGCACGCAGGGGCCGCACCAGGTGGCCCAGAAGTTGATCATCGTGACCCGGTTGCCGGCGAAGAGCTCCGCGCTGGTCAGGCTGTTGCCGTCCAGGTCCCCGGTGACAAAGCTGAAGCTGTCAACCGTGATATTCTCCGCCAGCGCCGCCCCGCAGGCCGCCAGGACCAGCGCCGCGGCCAGCATGGCGCAAATGAGTTTCTTCATTATAATAACCTCCGTTTCCATAATCGGTTCCGACTTACATATTACCCATTTTCCATGTGAAAGTCAATCCCCCGGGCAAACAATGCGCAGCGCACTGGTTTCCGGCATCATTTCAATATTTTTTTATATTCAATTCATATTGTGGGGATAGGATTGTAATATAATAGATATAAATTCCGTAATTATGTCCTTTGGGAGGCTCGGCATGTTTTCCAGGTACAGCGTCAAAAAGCCCTATACCGTCATCGTGGGCATCATACTGGTGATCGTGCTGGGCTACATATCCTTCCAGCACATGACCACCGACCTGCTGCCCAGCATGAACCTGCCCTACGTGGTGGTTTACACCAGCTATGTGGGGGCCACGCCGGAGCAGGTGGAGGCGGACCTGACCCGCCCGATGGAGGCCGCCTTCGCCACGCTGAACGACGTAAAGAAGATCACCTCCCAATCCCGGGACAACGTGTCCGTGGTCATCATGCAGTTCAACGACGGCGCGAACATGGACACCGCCCTCATCGAGATCTCCTCCCGGCTGGACCAGCTGCGGGGCGACTGGAGCGACGACGTGGGCGCGCCGGTGACGATGAAGCTGAACCCGGACATGCTGCCCGTGGCCATACTCTCCGTCACCCGGGACGACATGGACATCCTGGCCCTTTCCAACTACGTCGAGGACGAGCTGGTGCCCGCCTTCGAGGCCCTGAACGGCGTCGCCTCCGCCGAGGCCTCCGGCGTGATCCAGCAGCGCATCGACGTCACCATCGAGCAGAGCCGCATCGACGTGCTCAACGAAGCCATCCTCAAGGACGTGAACAAGGAGCTTTCCGACGTCGAAAAGAAGCTCAACGACGCCCAGGCCCAGCTTTCCGACGGCAAGGGCAAGCTGTCCCGGGCCAAAAAGAAGGCCATGAAGCAGCTGGACGACGCCGAGGCCGCCCTGGACAAGGCCGAGGCCCAGATCAAGCCCGCCATCGAGCAGCTGACCCAGCAGCGCGCCGACGCCGTCGCCCAGCGGGAGGCGCTGGCGAAGAACGTCGCCGCCCTCGAAGCCCTGGTGAACATGGACGAGGACCAGCGCCAGCAGCTCAGGCAGATCGCCGAGGCGCTGGCCCAACTGAAGCTGCAAAGGCAGAACCTGGCCGAGCAGCTGGCCCTGGCCGAGGCCGCCCTCGCCGATCCCGCCCTGGCCGAGGCCCGCGCCGAGCTTCAGTCCCAGCGGGACGCCCTGGACGTCGAGCGCGCCGCCCAGCAGCAGTACCTGGACGACCTGAAGCTGCTGGACGCCGACGCCCTGCGCCAGGAGATCGAGGCCCTCGACAGGCAGATCGCCGACGACGAGGCCGCGCTGGAGACCGCCAGGGCAGACCTGGCCGACCTGGAGGCCCGGCAGGCCGAGGCCCGGAAGAACATCGACGACCTGACAAGGCAGATCGAAGGAACCGGCGACAAGACCGTCGAAAAAGGCGAGACCCCCGCCGAAACCGAGGCCCCCGCCGGCGCGGCCGAAGCCCCCGCCGCCACCGAAGCCCCGGCGGAAACCGAAATCCCCGCCGATGCTGACACCGCCAGTGAAGCCACAGTCGCCCCGGCTCAAACCGAATTCCCAGAAGAAACCGAACCCCCCGCCGATACCGACACCGGCAGCGGCAGCGCCGGCGC
>JAZSAA010000505.1:0-3101 GCA_045601625.1 Clostridia bacterium
AAAATGAAAAGCATAGCGACGTTTTTGATCAAATGGCTGCTGATCTTCCTGGTGGCCTCGGTGATGATCTTCGGCGTGGTGCGGCTGATGCCCTCGACGCCGGTGGAGCAGTGGCTGACCTCCTTCAACCTGCCCCATACCACCGAGAACATCGAGAAGGTCACGGCGCTGATGGGGCTGGACAAGCCCCTGCCGGTGCAGTACTTCGCGTGGATGGGCAGCTTCTTCCGGGGCGACTGGGGGCTGTCGCTGATCTCCCACGTCAGCATTCGGGAGACCTTCATGCAAAAGCTGCCCTATTCGGTGAGCATCGGCCTGGCGGGCATACTGATCTCCGCCGCGCTGGCCTTCTTCCTGGGCTATCGGGCCGCGCTGCACGTGGGCGGCTTCTGCGACCGGCTGAGCGCGGCGCTGGCTGTGTTCTCCCAGTCCATCCCCAGCTTCATCACCAGCGTGTTCATCATCTACTTCCTGGGGGTGAAGCTGAAGGCGGTGAAGTTCTTCACCGGCAGCGTGCGCAACGCCATGGTCACGGCCATCATGATCACCGCCGTCTACCAGCTGGGCGGGCTTTCCCGGGTGGTGCGCAACGCCTTCCGGGAGGAGATGGGTCGAAGCTACATCCGCTTCGCCATTTCCAGGGGCTTTACGCGGGAGTACGTGCTGTTTCGCCACGCCTCCCGGCCGGTGCTGTGCACGCTGATCGGCGCGGTGATCTCCAGCTTCGCCTGGGTGTTCGGCGGCTCAACGGTGCTGGAGTTCGCCTTCACCATCCCCGGGGTCAGCTACTTCCTGGTGGACAGCATGCAGTCCAGCGACTATACGGTGCTGCAAACCTACCTGCTGGTCATCGTGATCTGGATGTTCTGCGTCCACGCGGTGCTGAACCTGGCGCTCTACGCCCTGGATGTCAGGAGGCGCGCATGAAGAAGAAGCAATGGATCGGACTGGCCTGCCTGGCGGGGTTCGTGCTGTTTCTGCTGCTGTCGCCGAGGCAGAACATCATGGCCACGGACGTGCGGAACATGTTCGGGCCAAGCTCCCCGGAGCACTGGCTGGGCACCGACAACCTGGGCCGGGACGTGTATTCCCTGCTGGTGGAGGGCGGCATCCGCACGATGCAGGTGGTATTCCTGTCGGCGGCCATCTCCTTCGTGCTGGGCACGGCCCTGGGGATGGTCGCGGCGTTCTGGGGCGGCGCGGTGCGCAGCGTGATCCAGTTCTCCGCGGACTTCACGCTGATCGTTCCGTCGTTCATCATGGCGATGGTGTTCTCGGCGCTGTTCGGCTTCAGGCCCATCGTGGCGGGCGTGGTGTTCGGCATCGGCAACATGGGGGAGTACGTGAACCAGTCCTTCAACCTGGCCTACGTGCTGAAAAAGCAGGAGTTCATCGACGCCGAACGGGTGATCGGCCTGGGAAAGGGGCGCGTCATGGCCTTCCACGTGCTGCCCAACATCTGCCGCCAGCTGTTCGTGTTCCTGGGCAACAAGGCCGCAAACGTGGTGGTGCAGTATTCCGGGCTGGCCTTCATCGGCCTGGGTACCGACATCACAAAGCCCGACTGGGGGACGCTGCTGTACCAGTACCGGGTGTACATGATCAGCCACCCAACGCTGGTGATCTATCCCGCGGCGGCCATCACGCTGCTGACGGTGTTCTTCCACGTGATGTTCGACAGCGGCAGCGCGGGCGGGGAGAGGGTGACGCTGTATGACTGAGCCGATTCTGATTGTGAAAGACCTGTGCCTGGACATCCTGAAGGGCAGACAGGCCGTGCCGATCCTGAGGGACGTGTCCTTTGAGATCGGGGCCGGGGAGCGCTGGGGCATCGCCGGGGAATCCGGCGCGGGCAAGAGCATGACCATGTACTGCCTGACGGCGCTGCTGCCCAGGCACACCTGCCGGGTGCGGGGCGAGATCCGCTTCCGGGAGGACGACGGCCGCTATACCAACCTGCTGGAGGTGCCCTGGAGGGACCGACAGCGCTACTGCGCGTCCAAGACCTGCCTGGTGCTCCAGGATTCCATCAACGCCCTGAACCCCTTCGAGCGGGTGAGGGCCCAGTGGGCGGAGACGGTGCTGCTGCACCACCCGGAGATGGACAGGGACGCGGTGGACGCGCACATCCTCGAAGCCATGGCCGCCTTCGGCATTTCCGACGGCGCGGAGGCCATGCGCAAGTACCCCCACCAGCTCTCCGGCGGCATGCGCCAGCGCATCGCCATCGCCATGGCCCTGGAGTCCGAGGCGAAAATCCTGATCGCCGACGAGCCCACCACGTCGCTGGACACCGTCAACCAGCGCAAGGTGGTGGAATTCATCGACGGGCTGTGCCGCCGACGGGGGCTTTCGATGCTGTACATCACCCACAACCTGGGCATCGTCAAGGCGGTATGTGATTCCGTAATCGTGATGAAGGACGGCACAATCGTGGAGCAGGGCCCCGTTCGGGACGTGTTCGAAGCTCCCGCCGCGGCCTACACACGGCAGCTGATCGAGGGCACGCGCAGCCTGCGCCGGTGAGGGAGGGACGAGTATGAAGGATTGCATGGTTGCCTTTTCCCACGTCACCCGGCGCTTCCCGGCGGCGTCGGGGCGCAGGGGCGAGTGGTTCACCGCGGTGAACGACGTGAGCTTTGAACTGTACGAGGGGGAGATCCTGGGCCTGCTGGGGGAATCCGGCTGCGGCAAATCCACGCTGGCGCGGATGTTGATGGGCCTGATCCCACCCACGGAGGGGGAGATCCGCTACCGAAGCCGGGTGGTCAGCGGCATGGCCGACCGGGAATTCCGCCCCCTGCGGCGGGAGATCCAGATGGTGTTCCAGAACCCCTTCGGCTGCCTCGACCCGCAGATGAAGGTGGAACGGCTGCTGATGGAGCCCCTTCGGCTCTGGCGCATCGGAAAGGACGACGCCGAGCGCAGGGGCCTGGTGCGGGAGATGCTGGACGAGTGCGGGCTGCCGCCGGAGAGCCTGGGCAAGCGCCCCGGCGAGTTCACCGGCGGCCAGCTCCAGCGCATCGCCATCGCCCGGGCGCTGCTGGTGCGGCCGAAGCTGCTGGTGGCGGACGAGATCGTGTCCGCGCTGGACGTATCCG
>JAZSAA010000506.1:0-6424 GCA_045601625.1 Clostridia bacterium
CGCTGTCGGACATGCCTGCGGCGGCGACGCGGATTCGCCGGGCCATGGACGGGGGCGAGGTCATCTGCGTGTACGGCGACTACGACGTGGACGGCGTGTGCGCGTCGGCCATACTGTCGGGCTGGCTGAAATCCCGGGGCGTGGACGCCAGGGTCTACCTGCCCTCCCGCCACAGCGAGGGCTACGGGTTGAACGAACACGCAATCCGTGAAATCGCGGAATGGGCGAAGCTCCTCGTAACCGTGGACTGCGGCGTGACCAGCGTGGCGCTGGTGGCGCTGGCCAAATCGCTGGGCCTGGACGTGATCGTCACCGACCACCACCGCCCCCCGGAAGGCGCGCTGCCCGACTGTCCGGTGGTGAACCCGCTGCTGGCGGACTATCCTTTTCCGCATCTCTGCGGCGCGGGGGTGGCCTGGAAGCTGGTCTGGGCGCTGGGCGGCGAGGCGGACGCCATGCCCTGGGTGGACGTGGCGGCGCTGGCCACGGTGGCCGACGTGGTGCCGCTGACCGGCGAGAACCGGGCCATCGTGAAGCTGGGCCTGGACGCCATCAACGCCGCCCCGCGTCCGGGCGTCGCCGCGCTGATCGAGGCCGCGGGGCTGTCCGGCAAGCCGATCACCGCCACCGCCATCGCCTTCCAGCTGGCGCCACGGCTGAACGCGGGCGGGCGACTGGGCTCGGCCATGCGCTCTCTGGCGCTGGTCGCGGAGAACGACCCGGCCAGGGCCCAGGCGGAGGCGGCAGAGCTGGAGGCGGAGAACACCCGTCGCAAGGCCGTGGAGATGACGATCCTGGCCGAGGCCGAGGCCCGGCTGAGGGGCTTCAACTTCGCTGCGCACCGGGCGATCATCCTCGCCGGAAGGGATTGGAACCCCGGCGTGATCGGTCTGGCGGCGTCCCGGCTGGTGGAGAAGTACAACTATCCCGTGGTGCTGCTGGCGGACGGCGGCGACGTGATGACCGGCTCCTGCCGCAGCATCGAGGGCGTGGACATCCATGCCGCGCTGACCGGGTGCGCCGACGCGCTGGTGCGCTTCGGCGGGCACAAACAGGCGGCGGGGCTGACGCTGCTGCCCGGGAGGCTGGATGACTTCCGGAGGGCGATGGACGCCTGGCTCTGGGCGAACACCGACCCCGGGGCGTACATCCCGGTAAAGCAGTACGACGCCGAGCTGGGCTTCGACGAGGTCACGCCGCTGTTCATCGCGTCGCTGGAGGCCCTGCAGCCCACCGGCTTCGGCAACCCCGCGCCGCTGTTCCGGGCCGTGGCCTCGGTGGTGGACGCCCGCGCCGTGGGCGCAGAGGGGGCGCACCTGAAGCTGACGCTGGCCCAGGGCGGCCACCGGCTGGGGGGCATCGCCTTCCGCATGGGCAGCCGGGCGGGGGCGCTTTCCGAGGAGGCGGACGCGCTTTTCGTGCCCAAGTTGAACACCTGGATGGGGCGCACCGAGGCCCAGCTGGAGGTGCGCGCGCTGGCCGACGGGGATATCGCCGGACGTCTGGCGTCAAAACTTGCGGACGAACCCCGTTTGCAATGCCATTTCTTAACAGAGATCATCTATAATGAAAAAATCCCACCCGTTTTGGGGGCGTTGCCCGGGGTGGACGCGCCGACGCTGGCGGGCTGGCTGGCACAGAAGCCCCAGGGCACGCTGGTGGTGACCTCGGACCTGGCATGCGCGGGCCGGATCGTCCGGCTGGCGGGGGAATGCCCGCCCGACTTGGTCGTGGGCGAACTGCCCGACGATCCCAGGGCCTTCAACGCCGTCTGCGTGTGTCCGCCCGTGGGGGAGGTCAACCCCGGCTATGAGCGCATCGTGCTGGCAGGCGCGCCGGGGAAATGGTTGACGGCAGACATGGCGCAGCGGGCCTGCAGGCTGCCGGACAATCCAGCCTGGACGGCGCTGCTTCCGGACGTGGAGACCATGCGGACGGTCTACCTGGCGCTGATGCGCGTGGGGCGGCGGCCGGCCTGGTGCCCGTCGCTTTGGCAGCTGGCGCACATGGTGGCGGAGGAGGCCGGCACGGCGGACGTCACCGCGCTGGCGTCGATCCTGGCGATGGCCGACATGGGCCTGTTCCGGCTGGACCGGTCCGCCGATTCCTTCGCCATCGCCCGGAGCGACCGGGCCAAGGCCAGCCCGGAACAGAGCGCCGTCTGGCAGCTCATACAGCGCTGGCGGGACGGAAATCCGGACTGACCGGGCCGCTGCCTGTAGCGCCTGGAAGGGTTCTTCGCTTCCCTCGGGACGACACCCACGCTTCGCGCTGTCATTCTGAGCGCAGCCGAAGAAGCTGCATCCTTTTGCACAACCCCGACTGAGCGGTCTATGAATCGGAAAGGAGGATCACAGATGCCAGATACTATTCTGAAGCCCTACATCAGCGCGGAAGAACTGATCGGGCGCATCCGAAAGTATCACCCGGACGACGACATGAGCCTGGTGCAGAGGGCCTATGAGTATGCAGAAAAGGCCCATGCCAACCAAGTGCGCAAGTCCGGCGATCCCTATTTCAGCCATCCGGTGGCGGTGGCAGTGATCCTCACAGACCTGATGCTGGACGCCACCACCATCGCCGCGGGCCTGCTGCACGACTGCGTCGAGGACGTGGAGGGCTGCACGCTGGACGGCGTTCGCCAGCTGTTCGGCGACGAGGTGGCCCTGCTGGTGGACGGCGTGACCAAGCTGAGCCAGCTGAATTTCGCCAACCGGGAGGAGGCCCAGGCCGAGACCCTGCGCAAGATGTTCCTGGCCATGGCCAAGGACATCCGCGTGGTGCTGATCAAGCTGGCGGACCGGCTGCACAACATGCGCACGCTGAAGTACCAGAAGCCGGAGCGCCAGGTGCCCATCGCCCGGGAGACGCTGGACATCTACGCGCCGCTGGCCCATCGGCTGGGCGTGTACACCGTGAAGTGGGAGCTGGAGGACCTGTCCCTGCGCTATATCGACCCCGAGGGCTACTATGAGCTGGTGCGCCTGGTGGGCATGAAGCGTGAGGAGCGGGAGCAGCTGATTGCCCAGGTGACCCAGGAGCTGAAAGCCCGGCTCAGCGAGGCGGGCATCAAGTGCGAGATCGACGGCCGGCCGAAGCACTTCTACTCCATCTACAAGAAGATGAAGACCCAGAACAAGTCCTTCGACCAGATCATGGACCTGATCGCCGTGCGGGTCCTGGTGAACACCAAGCAGGACTGCTACTTCGCCCTGGGCATCGTGCACACGATCTGGCCCCAGGTGCCGGGCCGGTTCAAGGACTACATCTCCATGCCCAAGGCCAACATGTACCAGTCGCTGCACACCACCGTGGTGAACCAGGGCCGGCCCTTCGAGGTGCAGATACGCACCTTCGAGATGCACCGCACCGCCGAGTACGGCATCGCGGCCCACTGGCGCTACAAGGAAGGCAAGGCTGCCGACGAGCTGGACACCAAGCTCAGCTGGCTGCGGCGCATACTGGACTGGCAGTCGGACGCCAAGGACCCCGGCGACTTCAGCGAGCTTTTGAAGTTCGACCTGTTCGCCGACGAGGTGTTCGTGTTCACCCCCAGGGGCGACGTGGTGTCGCTGCCCCGGGGGGCCACGCCCCTGGACTTCGCCTACCGCATCCACTCCGCCGTAGGTAACCGCTGCATCGGCGCGAAGGTGAACGGGCGGATCGTGCCACTGGCCCACCAGCTGCAGACCGGCGACTTCGTCGAGGTCATGACCTCCTCGTCGTCCCACGGCCCCAGCCGGGACTGGCTGAACATCGTCAAGACCAGCGAGGCCAAGGCCAAGATCCGGGCCTGGCTGAAGAAAGAGCAGCGGGACGAGAACATCATCCACGGCCGCGAGATGCTGGAGCGCGAGGCCAAGCGCCTGGGCTACAGCATGTCCCAGCTCAGCAGGCCCGAGCTGGTGGAGACGCTGTACAGGCGCTACTCGGTGCAGAGCTACGACGACGTCTGCGCCATGGTGGGCTTCGGCGGGCTGAGCACCGTGCAGGTGCTGAACCGGCTGATCGACGAATACAAGAAGCAGCACAAGGGCGACGAGGGCGTGTCCCAGCCCCACGAGCCACAACCGCCGGAGCCGCCGCCGCCCCCAAGGCGCCCCAGCACCGCCTCCAACGGCGTGATCGTCAAGGGCGAGAGCGGCATGCTGGTGCGCTTCGCCAAATGCTGTTCGCCGCTGCCGGGGGACAAGATCATCGGCTACATCACCCGGGGGCGCGGCGTGTCGGTGCACCGGACCGACTGTCCCAGCCTGAAGGACGCCGGCATGGAGCAGGACCGGCTGATCGAGGTGGAGTGGGAGGACCAGAATTCCAACGGCACCTATGAGGCGGAGATCCGCATCATCTGCTACAACCGCACCGGTCTGCTGGCCGAGCTGTCGGTGATGTTCGCCTCGATGGACGTGCCCGTCAACGCCATTTCGGCCCGGGCGCTGAAGGACAACACCTTCCTGTTCAACATCGCGCTGATCATCAAGAATACCCAGCAGCTGGCCAAGATCATCCGGGATCTGCAGAAGTGGCCGGATATCATCGAGGTCAGCCGGGTGAGCGGATAGGTTCGGAACGGGGAATCAGGAATGAGAAATGATGGGGAAAACCCTGACGGATTTCATTGATCGATTGTATATACATTCATTCTGATCTGGAGGATATTCCATGCGCTGTGTCATACAGAAGGTGACCCACGCCGAGGTCGTCGTCGAGGGCGAGACCGTCGGCAGCATTAAGGACGGCTACATGGTGCTGCTGGGCGCGGAGAATGGCGATACCGAGGCCGATGCCCGCTATTGCGCCGAGAAGATCGCCGGGCTGCGGGTGTTCGAGGACGAGAACGACAGGATGAACCTCTCCCTGGCTGACGTGGGCGGCAGCGTGCTGCTGGTCAGCCAGTTTACGCTGCTGGCGGACGCCCGCCACGGCCGCAGGCCCGACTTCATACAGGCCGCCCGCCCCGAGGTGGCCGAGCCCCTGTGCGACCTTGTCAAGGCCATCATCGAGGAAAAGGGCATCCACGTGGAAACCGGCCGCTTCCGCACCCACATGCAGGTGACCCTGCTCAACGACGGCCCGGTGACGATCTTGCTGGACAGTCGAAAGAAATTCTGATTTATCGAGCAGGTGCTCGATAAATCAGAATTTGAGTATTTAGTATTTAGTGGTTAGTATTTAGTGGCGGTGCAAATCCCTACGGGATTTGTTTGATTATAAGGAAACGGTAGAGGCTTCAACGTTTCTTGATTTTTTTGAATCAAAAGAAATCCGCAAGGATTTCCTCCTCCACTAACCACTAAATACTAAATACTAAATACTGAATTCTGATTTGTCGCCCCGCGTCAAATCAGAATTTATCCATCACAGGAGGTCAATCCATGCCCATCAACATTCAGAAAGTTTCCTGCGGTTTGTTACAGGAGAACTGCTACATCGTCCAGCTTGAGGGTCGGGATGATTGTGTTGTCATCGATCCCGGCGACGATTATCCCAAACTGAAGGCCGCTGTCGGCGACCGGCGGGTGGGGGCGGTGCTGCTGACCCACGGCCACTTCGACCACATCATGGCGGCAGGGGAGATGGCCAGGGATTTCGACGCGCCGGTTTACGTGGGGGCGGCGGACGTCGAGATGCTGGGCGACGCTGAAAAGAGCGGCTACGCGGGCATGATGGGCATTCCCCGGGCCGACTGGCCGGCCATCGACGCCACGTCCTACGGCGAAGCCGTATCGGTGTGTGGCATGGATTTCACCGTCCTGCCCACGCCCGGCCATTCCCGGGGCTCGGTGTGCCTGTACCTTGAGGACGAGGGCACGCTGTTCAGCGGCGACACGATGTTCCGGGCGGGCTATGGCCGGCTGGACCTGTACGGCGGCAACATGCGCTCGATGATCGAGTCTTTGAAGCAGCTGTTCGCCCTGCCGCCGGACGTGAAGGTCTGGCCCGGCCACGGCGACGCCACCACCATCGGAGAGGAAAGGGCGCGATACCGGCTATGATTTGGATACGCACCGACGAACCCAGGTTCTTTTCCGACCTGGGGGATGTGCTGCGCCTGTTCTATGGCGACGTGGCGGTCAGCCTGGAGGCGGGCGACGTGGTGTTCGAGCATCGCTTCACCGACGCTGACGGCACATGGACCGACACCTGGACCTCCCAGGGAAGGCGATCCGCCCTGTCCCAACCCGCCAGCAACGGCGCGCCGCTGCTGGTCAAGCGCCTGCGCAAGCGCCAGGTCAAGCAGGCGCTCTATAACCTGCTGAAGGACCTGACGGGTATGCGCCCGCCCTGGGGCAGCCTGACGGGCATACGCCCCACCCGGCTGCTCTACGAGGCCATGGAGGCGGGCATGGGGCTGGAGGAAGCCGTGGCTCACGTGACTGAAGCCTTCGACGTCGCCCCGGACCGGGCCGAACTGCTGGGGGAA
>JAZSAA010000507.1:0-5242 GCA_045601625.1 Clostridia bacterium
TGTGGGCCTACTGCGCCAACGGCAAGGTTTTCCCGGATGACAAGTACGGCCTGGATCCGCTGATCCGCGGCGACGTGCAGGTCTCCACCTTCTATTCCTCCTCCCTGTACGGCAACATCGAGGCCGCTGAGGAGGCCGGCACCGAGGCCAACCCGCTGCACGGCACCCTGGAGCCCGAAAACTGGGCGCTGGTGGACATCGACGATGGCACCTACTACATCGCCGAGTACCTGGGCGTGATCGACAACCCCAACCGCACCGAGGAACAGACCGAGGCCGTGAAGGCCTTCGCCGACTGGTTCGGCTCCGCCGAGGTCCAGATCGCCTGGTCCGACGAGTTCGACAGCTATCCCTGCAACGAGGACGCCGTGGCCGAGCTGTTCGACGAGGTGCCCGCGATCTACGCCATCCCGAACTTCTCCCTGAACAAGGTAGAGGGCACCGACATGACCTACGCCGAATCCGTGGGCGCCCATTCCCCCGAGTGGACCAACATCATGACCAACCTGGGCTTCTTCTGGGCCGACAGCGCCAGCGCCGTGGCCGAGCCCGATTGGGACAACCTGGACTGGACCACCCTGACCCAGGCCGCGCCCGAGGCGTAAGGCTTCCCAGGGACGACCAGGGGCGCCGCAAAGGCGCCCCTGCGCGCGTATATGACGGCAAATTCTGATTTATTGAGCTGTTGCTCGATAAATCAGAATTTGAGTTTTTAGTATTTAGTGGTTAGTATTTAGTGGCGGTACAAATCCTGACGGATTTGTTTGATTAAAGGGAAACGGCAGAGGCTTCAACGTTTCTTGATCCCTTGAATCAGAAGAAAACCGTTAGGATTTCCTCCTCCACTAACCACTGAATGCTAAATACTAAATACTGAATTATGATTTGTCGCGGAGGCGACAAAACAGAATTTTCCCTCCCCTACCATACAAAAAGAGCGATGCGCATGATCCAGTTGAAGGACATCGTGGTCAAATTCGACGATTTTATAGCGCTGCACACCATTAACGTCCATGTGAAGGAGGGGGAGTTCTTCACCTTCCTGGGGCCCTCGGGCTGTGGCAAGACCACCACGCTGCGCACCATCACCGGGTTCATTGAGCCCGCGTCCGGCAGCGTGTACATGCAGGGGGAGGACATCACCCATGTGCCCATCGAGCAGCGCAACATCGGCATCGTGTTCCAGAGCTACGCCCTGTTTCCCACGATGACGGTACGGGACAACATCGCCTTCGGCCTGAAGATCAAGAAGCTGAAGAAGCCGGAGATCGACGAAAAGGTGAACGCCATCGCCCGGAAGGTGGACCTCTCCGACGAGCAGCTGGCCAAGGCGGTCTCCCAGCTCTCCGGCGGCCAGCAGCAGCGCGTGGCCATCGCCCGCGCGTTGGTGACGGAGCCGGCCATCATCTGCATGGACGAGCCGCTTTCCAACCTGGACGCCAAGCTGCGGGTGCAGCTGCGCAACGAGTTGAAGAAGATGCAGCGGGAGTTCGGCATTACCACCATCTACGTCACCCACGACCAGGAGGAGGCGCTGACGCTGTCCGACCGCATCGCGGTGTTCAACAAGGGCTGCATCGAGCAGATCGGCACGCCCAACGAGGTGTACAACCACTCCGCCACCGAATTCGTGGCCAACTTTATCGGCGACATCAACCCGCTGGAGAAGGGAATAACCGAAAAGATGGGCCTTGCCGCCGACAAGCACCACTTCATCCGCCTGGAGCGCGTGCGGGTCAACCGCCCGAAGGAGGACGGCGAATTCCAGGCCCAGGGCGTGATCGAGAGCCGGGAATACTACGGCCTGTACATCAAGTACTACATCACGGCCGCCGGGCAGACGGTGAAGGTGATCGAAAAGAACGACGGCATCTGCCTCTACGAGCCGGGGGACAGCGTCACCGTGGGCATCCATCCCGGGGACGTCATGTCCTACTGAGAAGGGGGGCGAGTGCATGCAGCGCACTGCGCGGCGCAGGGGTGGCCTTGACCTCTCCCTGCTGTACAAGGTGTTCGGCGGGATACTGTTCATCTACCTGTTCCTGGGCTTCATGGTGTTGCCCTGCCTGAATACCCTGACCTCCATCTTCACCACGAAGGACGCCGCCGGGAACGCGGACCCCTTCGCGGTCATACGCTTCTTCTTCGTGGGCAACATGCCCGGCTTTGTGCTCAATTCGCTGAAGCTGGCCGTGTGCCTGGTGGTCACCGTCAACGTGGTGGGCATCTCCATCGTGCTGCTGACGGAATACTTCGACATCAAGGGCGCGAAGATCCTGCGGCTGGGCTACATGACCACGCTGATCTACTCCGGCGTGGCGCTGGTCACCGGCTACCAGTTCCTCTACGACAGCAACGGCATGCTGACCCAGTGGCTGGCCGGGATGTTCCCCGGCATGAACCGGCAGTGGTTCTCCGGTTTCAGCGCGGTGCTGTTCACGATGACCTTCGCCTGCACCAGCAACCACGCGCTGTTTTTGCGCAACGCCATCCGGGGCATCGACTACAACACTGTGGAGGCTGCCCGGAACCTGGGTGCGAGGCCCTTCAAGGTGCTTTTCAAGGTGGTCATGCCCACGCTGCTGCCCACGCTGTTTTCGCTGACGGTGATGACCTTCATCACCGGCCTGTGCGCCATGAGCGCGCCGACGCTGCTGGGCTACAACTCCATCAACCCGGAGATCGTGCGGCTGGCCGGGTCGTCGGTGGCTGACGAGGCCTTCCCCCAGGCCAGGGCGGCGCTGCTGTCCATCATACTGGCGCTGTTCACCATCGCGCTGTTGACGATGCTGAACCACTATGAGCGCAAGGGGCACTACCTGTCCGTCAGCAAGACCAAGGCCAAGCTGGTCAAGCAGAGAATACAGAGCCCCGTGGCCCGGGTGCTGGCTCACGTTTACGCCTACGTGCTGTTCGTCATCTACATGACCCCCGTGGTGATGATCGTGCTGTTCGCGTTCCAGAACTGGCCGGCGATACGGGCGAAGAGCCTGAACATGTCCGACTGGACGCTGATCAACTTCTTCGGCACCCAGGATTACAGCTATACCACCTCCCGGGGCAAGCAGCGGGTGCGGCAGGGCGTCATCTCCGGCGTGTTCTCCAACGCCGACACCGTGGGGGGCATACGGCTCAGCTTCGTGCTGTCGGCCCTGGCGGCGGCGCTGGCCTGCGCCATCGTGGTGGTGGCCGTCAACTACATCTTCAAGAACAAGGGAAAGAAGCGCTCCGTGCTGGTGGAGGCCTGCATGCTGTTCCCCTGGCTGCTGCCCACGATACTGATCTGCTACTCCTTCCGCACCTTCTTCAACGGCGAGGTGTGGTATGTGTTCGGCAAGAACCTGTACTACCGGGAGAACGTGCGCTTTTTGATCGTGATGGCCTATACGGTGGTCAAGCTGCCATTCGCGCTGCGCATGGTCAAGGCGGCCTTCTACGCCATCGACGAGGAGCTGGAGGACGCCGCGAGGAACCTGGGGGCCAGCGGGCTGGTCACGTTTTTGCGGGTGAAGCTGCCCATCGTGCTGCCCAGCGTGCTGGCGGTGTTCGCGCTGACCTTCAACCAGCTGTTCACCGAGTACGACATGTCCGCCACCTTCCACTCCAGCTACGGCAAGAGCTACGCCATGGTCATACAGTCCATGACCGCCGAGGAGGGCCGGGACGGCTACAACATGAACGGCTCCGGCCGGCGCTGCGCCAGCACGGTGTTCATCATGCTGGTGTCGGGACTGATCCTGTACCTGGTGTACGGCGTCGGCGCGAGGGACCTGGGCGAGCGCCTGGAGCGCCGGAAAAAGCGCCGGGAATTCTGGGCGAAGCTCACCGGCAGGAAGCCCGCGGGGAATTGAGCATACTGAACCCCTCCGCCCCTGCTTCTGGCAGAGGCGCCTCCCCTGAAAGGGAAGGCGCCGAGCTCAGCGAGGCGGAGGGGTTCTGACCTGGCTTTATTGTTAATTCCATATTGACAATATTAAGAGCGTGGGGTATAATTGGAAACGGTTGAAGAAACCGAATTGAAACGGAGGTATTTTTATGAAGAAACTGCTTGCTGTGCTGCTGGCGGCCCTGATGCTGCTGGGCTGCTGCTCCGCGATGGCGGAGGAAGTCGACGCCGACCTGGTCGCCGCCGCCCAGGCGGAGGGCGAGCTGGTGGTATACGGCTCCTGCGAGGAGGATTACCTGGCCGCCGCCGCTTCCCACTTTGAAGAGCTCTACGGCATCAAGACCCAGTACCAGCGCCTCTCCACCGGCGAGGTTCCCGCCAAGATCGAGGAGGAGAACGGCAACCCCTCCGCCGACGTCTGGTTCGGCGGCACCAACAACCCCTATGACGACCTGGCTGCCAAGGGCCTGCTGGACAACAGCTATGTGCCCGCCAACGCCGCCCACCTGACCAAGGACATGTACAAGGATCCCAACGGCTACTGGTACGGCATCTACACCGGTATCCTGGGCATCATGGTCAACAAGGACGAGCTGGACCGCATGGGCCTCGAAGCGCCCCAGACCTGGGACGACCTGCTGAAGGAAGAGTACAAGGGCCTGATCTGGCTGTCCAACTACAACACCGCCGGCACCGCCAAGCTGTTCGTGAACACCATGCTCCAGATGAAGGGCCACGACGAGGGCATCAAGTACCTGGTGGACCTGGACAAGAACATCCAGGTGTACACCAAGTCCGGCTCCGGCCCCTCCAAGAACGTGGGCACCGGCGTGTGCGTCATCGGCATCGGCTTCTTGCACGACGGCGTCACCCAGATCGTGGACAACGGCTATGAGAACATCCAGCTGATCATCCCCGCCGACGGCACCACCTGCGAAATCGGGCCGGTGGCCATCTTCAAGGGCGCGAAGCATCCCAACGCCGCCAAGCTGTTCATGGAGTACGCGCTGTCCCCTGAGTGCGTGAACATGGCCGCGAACTACGGCTCCTACCAGTTCCTGGTGCTGGACAACGCCACCCAGCCCCAGGCCGCCATCGACTTCGGCCTTGACCCCAGCCTGGTCTGGGACGGCTATAACTTCGCCGACGCCGCGGCCAACACCGCCACCTACGTCGAGGAAGTCATGAACGCCCTGGGCGAAGCCGCCGACGACCGCTTCCAGACGGAATAATCGCTTAATACTGACTCCCCGCCCCTTCGGGGGCGGGGTATTTATTAAGGACCCGTGCAGAAATAATTCATACATTATGCTTGCCTGAATCCGCCATTGCTGCGTTGTCGTCGGTCGACGTGCC
>JAZSAA010000508.1:0-3963 GCA_045601625.1 Clostridia bacterium
GATGCTGATGGACTACTGCCGCAAGCACGTGGCCAAGTACGCCATGCCCTACGACATCGAGTTCCGCGACGACCTGCCCAAGACCCTGGTGGGCAAGGTGGCCTACCGCGTACTCGAGGAGGAGATGGAGAAAAAGACCCCCGCGTCGGTGCTGGCCCACGCATAATAATCCAATAGAACGAAGAGCGGCATGCGTGAATTGATTCGCGCATGCCGTTCTCTTTTTTGGGGTTGGTTCCTTTCGTCCCATCGGACGCGCAGAATCAAATAATTTACTTTGAAATAACTAAAACAAGATAATAAAATCGTTATTTCTGTGGCGAATCTATTATAAATATGTGGCGTATATTATAATCGGGTTGATTATAATTTTATAACCAAGGTGAGTTTCTAAACGCCGGGAGATACAGTTTCGAGGGCATTCAGAGACGCGCCTGAATAATTGGGAGGTAGGAGAATGGATACCAGACGTTTACTTGCGCTGCTCATGGCCGTGGCGATGTGTTGTCGCTGCTGGGACCGGCGACGGCCCTTGCGGACGATGAAGTGACGTTCGACGAATCGGATGTGATCGAGTTGCCGGACGGCGGTCCGCAGGATGAGGGCGGGATTGACCTCTCGTTAGATCTCTCTCTGGACCTGGTGACCGAGGACGTTACCCCGGTGGCGGTGGCTGGGGACAAGAAGCCGGTCTATTACACCGTGAGCTTTGACGCCCAGGGCGGCCTGCCTGCGCCCGGAGCCCAGACGGTGGAGGCAGGCGGCTTCGCCGTGATGCCCGACGACCCTACCCTCGAAGACCATGCGTTCGCCGGCTGGTTCCTGGACGGCGCGGACTACTTTGCCGCCCCCACGCTGATCAACGGCGACGTGACCCTCACAGCCGGCTGGGAGGCCCTGCCGCAGGAGGAAGTCGTGGAGCAGCCTGAAGAACAGCCGGCGGAAGAAGAAGAGATTGAAATCGCCGGGGAAACCGGGGACGACAGGCAGGACGAGGACGCGGTCGAGGAGGAAACCTCCGAGGAATCCGCTGAACAGGAAAACAACGATACTGACAATACGGTCGGGCTCATTGAAGTGTTCGGGGAACTCGAAGCCGTTACCGAGGAAAGCGCCAATGCGGTGTCAGATACCGATGTGGCGAAGATCGGCGATAACGGATATGCGACGCTGCAGGATGCTGTGAACGCCGCGCAGGCTGGCGACACGATCACCCTGCTGAAGGACGTGACAGTGAATACAGGAAGTTCAGCCAGCGCTCGTTGTGCAATCAGTAAATCGCTGACAATCGATGGACAGGGTCATACAATCAGTATCAATAATCGTGGCTTTGGCGTTGGCATGAATGCTGCGTCAAAGGTCGATGTGACCTTCAAGGACGTTATCATTGTAAATAATGCAAAATCCGGTCGATGCATCGACACTCGAGGAAACCTGAACAGTCTGACGCTGGATAATGTGAAACTGAAAGCGCCTAATGAAGCAACGCAACCGCTGACCATCGGTGGCAACCAGTCATCCATAGCAAGCATTACCATCAAGAACGGCAGTGTCATCGAGACGACGGATGAAGGCAAATATGGTTATGCCATAATGACGTTTAATCCCGTGAACATGATCATTACGGACAGTACCATCAAAGGTTGGGGGTGTTTTAACATCAAAGCCCCCAGTTCTTCTGCCGGTTCCAGCGGTTCTACGTTTACAATAAAAGACAGCACAGTTGTCTCAAAGAATGTGTATTCAGGAAACAGCAATGCCTATGGTATGATCAAAATTGAAGACAATAACATAAATTTTGCCATTACAGGGTGTGATATCACGATAGACGGTGATAAAAACAGCCAGGCCATTGCAGCATTTGAAAACGGCGCGCTTAACGAAGTCGTTGTTACCATGGGTAAGGGCAATAACGTTGTCTTCAAAAACAATGGTGATTATGCTCATAACAGAAGTAATACGGCACAGTTGATTATCTCCGGCGGTGTTTTCAGCAAACCTGTCCCTGAAGACTGCGCTGCCGAGGGCATGACTCCGGTCGTGTACAATCCCACAACCGGAACTTATACAGTCAGGAAGCCCGTAGTTACCTTTGTAACGAATGGTGGCACCGAGATCGCTGCGAAGGAAGTGAATGTGAACGAACCGGTTGCCAAGCCCACCGACCCGACCAGGAAAGGCTATGGCTTCCTCAAATGGGTCGATAAAGACAAAGCGGACTACGACTTTTCAAAACCAGTCACGGAAGACATCACCCTGAGCGCAAAGTGGACCGCCAACACCTACACCGTCGCCTTCGACGCAAACAAGGGCACGGGCACGATGCAGCCCCAGTCCTTCACCTACGACGCCGACGCGAAGGCCCTGACGGCCAACGCCTTTACCCACACCGGCTACACCTTCGACGGCTGGAACACCAGGGCCGACGGCAGCGGCGACAAGTACGTCGACCGGGCGACGGTCAAGAATCTGACTGCGAAGGCCAATGATACGGTTACTCTGTATGCCCAGTGGAGCAAAAAACCTGCAGAGACCCAGCGCCTGCTGCTGGCGACTGCAGCGACCTCCGGCAACACCTCGGTTCGCATGAAGTGGACCAAGGTGGAGGACGCGGACGGCTATGACGTGTACATGACCATGTGTGGCAGGAATGACTTCAAACAGGTGGCGTCGCACTCTGCGTCAAAAAGTCGCACGGTTACCGTAAGCAGCCTGAAGAAGAAAACCACCTACAAGTTTTATGTGAAAGCCTGGACCCGGGAGAACGGCAAGAAGACCTACATCGCTACCAGCCCCAAGGTCCATATCATCACCGGCGGCTCCTCAAGCAAGTTCACCAACCCCAAAAAGGTGAAAGTGAAGCGCTCCAGCTACAGCTTGAAGCCGGGCAAGACGGCCACGATTCGCGCCGCCGTCACCGGGCAGAAGAAGGGCAGGAGCATCCTTAAGCACGACGGCCTGATCCGCTACATCACCAGCGACGCAAAGGTTGCCACCGTAAACAGCCGCGGCAAGATCACCGCCAGGGGTAGGGGCACCTGCACCATCTATGTGATGGCGGCCAACGGCCTGTATGCCAAGGTGAAGGTCACCGTCAAGTAGACCTGCGCATGCGCGCAAAATAACCGGGCTTTTGCCCGGTTATTTTGCGTCTGCAACGTGTTTAACGCGCCTCGTTCAGCTTTTCCTCCAGCGCGCCGATGCGCCGGGCGATGTCGTCGCAGAAGGCCTCGGCGGCCTCCATCCGCGCGGCGGAATCCAGGGCCACGAACTCCTTGATGGGCCCGATCACGTCCCGGGCGGCCTCGGCCAGGCCGTCGTCCGCGACGGCGCGGCGACCCTGGAGGTACTGGGTCAGCACGTCGCAGGCCCGGGCCAGCTCGCCGTCGCCGCTGCGCCGCGCCTCGCTCACCAGCGCGTCGCCTGACTGCTGCAGGTCCGCCCGCACCCGGTGGTTCACCTGGGGCGTCTCGCAGGCCACCCCCTGGGCCTTCAGCCTGTCCACCATGTCCTGCACGTAGTCGGGGCGGCTCTTGATCACGGCTCGGTATTTGTTCTGGTATCGCAGCATCAGGCTGTGGTCGCCCCCGGACAGCTTTTGCAGGCACGAGCGCACCGACTGGCCCGCCGAGCGCGCCACCAGCACCTGCTCCATCAGCCAGTCCACCTCCTGCTGTGTAAAGGGCACAAACCGGGCCGGACGCTCGGCGCCGCCGTCGTGCTGGCGCACCTGGGCATAGTAGTAGTTGCGTATGCTGTTGGGACGCCGCCCTGTCTGGCGGGCGATCTGTTCAAACACGGCTTTCAGCGGCAGCCCCTGCTGCTGCGCTTCATCGGCGGTTTCCCAAACCAGCTTGTTTTCCATGTCGCTCCAGCCCGCGCGCCTGCTCGCCCGGGGGAAATCCATGCGGCCGCTTCCTTCGTGGATAAGAGCCTGGTCCATACCTGATATCCCTCCAAACC
>JAZSAA010000509.1:0-12079 GCA_045601625.1 Clostridia bacterium
TCGACCTCCAGCGTGACAGGCTGGCATTCTAACCAACTGAACTACCGCGCCACATGGTGGGAACAACAGGGCTCGAACCTGTGACCCTTTGCTTGTAAGGCAAATGCTCTCCCAGCTGAGCTATGCTCCCAATTGTTCCTCAATCGCCGCTCGCGGCGACATGTGATATATTACAACAAATCCGTTCTTTTGTCAATACCCATTTCCAGATTTTACGAATCTAAACCGCAACTTAAAACAGAATGCAGGGGAAAGGGGAGCGTCGGGCGATGGGATTTCGCTTGTCGCTTCAATAAAATCCTTCGATTCCGACAAGGCTCCGATCAGGATGACATGGGCCGATGCGCCTGAGGCTTCGTCCGACCGGATTACGCCTCTGGCGCGGCGGCTCTGCTTAACCCAGGTCGTCCTCGAAGGCCTCGCCGAAATCGGCTTCGCCCTCCTCCAGGGGCACGTCCTCGTCGTCCCACAGTTCGCAGGCGCTGCCCACGATCTGCAGGGCGAACGCCTGGGACAGGGCGTCTTCATTTGCGCGGGTGAAATCGAAGGCCAGCACCCTGTTGCCCGAGATGATCACGTAGACGTTCAGCGTCGACTTGTCCCCGGTCATCAGCACGTTGAAAAAGTTGGCTGTGTCCGGCCTGGCGTTTTTCAGGTTGGCCGAGCCCCAGGCTGACAGGTCGTTGACGTCCTCGGCGACGAGGCGTATGGCGAGGGTCGCGTCGCCGCTTTCGGTGGCGGCGGCGTAGGTGACGCCCTCCGGGGCGGCTGTCTCATGCCAGCCGTCGGGCAGGCAGAACTCGAAGCCCAGGGCGGTCACCTCGACCCAGGTGCCGTCGTATCCGTCGTCGAATTCCCCGAAGCCCACGTCCTTGTCGTTCCACTCGTTCTCCGCCGACGCACAGGCGCACAGCAGCAGCAGCACAGCCATCATCGCGCACAACCAGCGCTTCATTCCAATCGCTCCCTTCATCAGGCACAAACCGGTATTATATGCCATCATTATAAATGAACGGCGGCGTATTGTCTATACCCAACGCTCCCTTATTTGACGTTCGTATTTGGTAATGTGTTCACATTATACCCACCATTTACATTGTGAGGTTGAAATCACCAGGCCAAATCCTTTGCAACTTAACAAATATAAGGTATACTGTAGCCACCATTGTATACGGGGGAAACTATCATTGAGCAAGGTGACGCGCCAAAACCACACGCTCAGGCTGCCGCTGCTGCCGCTGCGGGGCCTGGCGATGTTTCCGAATACGGTAATCACGATCGACATCGCGAGGGATCGCTCCCTGTTCGCGGTGCGCGACGCGGCCCAGGGCGAGGACCAGCGCCTCTTTGTGGTGGCCCAGCGCGACAGCGCGGTGGACCATCCCGGCCTTGAGGAGCTGTATACCGTGGGCACGGTGGCCGTGGTCAAGCAGGTGCTGCACCTGCCCGACGGCACCGCGCGGGTGCTGCTGGAGGGCCACGGCCGGGCCATGCTCATCAACGTCCTGGAATCCGGGGAAATGCAGGCGGCGGAGATCGTCGAGGTCAGCCTTGCGCCAATGCCCTATACCGACGCCCACCAGCGGGCGATGATGGGTGCGATCCGAAGCCTCGCCGCCCGGGTGGCCCATACCAGGAGCCAGTCGATGCCCGAGCTGCTGCAGGCCGTGGAGGGCGAGCGCAGCCCCTCGGTGCTGTGCGACGTGGTGGCCTCCAACATGCTCTCCCGCCTGGAGGACAAGCAGGCGGTGCTGGATTGCCTGGACGTGGACCAGCGCATGAAGCTGCTGCTTGAAAAGCTGGCCGACGAGATCCAGATCAGCGAGCTGGAGGAGCGCATCCAGGCCCGCGTCCAGGAGTATATGGACAAGGCCAACCATGAATACTACCTCCGTGAACAGATCCACGCCATCCAAGAGGAACTGGGGGAGGACGAGGACGAGGAGGTCGCCGAGCTGCGCCGCCGCATCCAGGCCTCCAAGCTGCCCCCCGCGGCGCGGGAGCACGTGGAGAAGGAGCTGAAGCGTCTGGCGCGCAGCTCGGTCCACGCCCCGGAGAGCGGCGTCAGCCAGAATTATATCGAGTACATGCTGGAGCTGCCCTGGGAGGTCTACGACACTTCCAATATAGATATCAAGAAGGCCCGCAAGGTCCTCGAGGCCGACCACTACGGCATGGAGGACGTGAAAAAGCGCCTGATCGAATACCTGGCGGTGCGCTCGGTGGCCTCCGACAAGCTGAAGAGCCCCATCATCTGCCTGGTTGGCCCGCCCGGCGTGGGCAAGACCTCCATCGCCCAGTCCATCGCCCGGGCGCTGGACCGGAAGTTCACCCGCTTGTCCCTGGGCGGCGTGCACGATGAGGCGGAGATCCGCGGCCACCGCAAGACCTATGTGGGCGCGATGCCGGGGCGCATCATCTCAGCCATCCGCCAGTGCAAGACCATGAACCCGGTGTTCCTGCTGGACGAGATCGACAAGCTGTCCCACGACATGCGGGGCGACCCGGCCTCGGCCATGCTGGAGGCCCTTGACCCCGCCCAGAACAACGCCTTCCGGGACCACTACCTGGAGGTGCCCTTCGACCTGTCGGACGTGCTGTTCATCACCACGGCCAACTCGCTGGACACCATCGACCGGGCGCTGCTGGACCGCATGGAGGTCATCGAGGTGCCCAGCTACACCAGCGAGGAGAAGCTGGAGATCGCCAAGCGCCACCTGCTGCCCAAGCAGCGGGAGGCCCACAACCTGGCCAAGGGCCAGCTCAAGGTGACGGACAGGGCCATCGCCGCGCTGATCGACGGCTATACCCGGGAGTCCGGCGTGCGCACGCTGGAGCGCCAGATCGCCCAGCTGTGCCGCAGGGCAACGCTGCACCTGGTGGAGCGCCCGGAGGATAAGTCCGTCTCCATCAAGCCGAAGGATTTGAAGGAATACCTTGGCGCGCCCCGCTACCTGCGCCAGCCCGTGGCCGGGAAGCGGGAGGTGGGCGTGGTCAACGGCCTGGCCTGGACCAGCGTCGGCGGCGAGGTCATGCCCGTGGAGGCGCTCTGCTTCCCCGGTAAGGGCAACATGAAGCTGACCGGCAAGCTGGGCGACGTCATGAAGGAATCCGCCGAGCTGGCCCGCAGCGTGGTCCGGGCACGCCTGCCCCGGTGGGGCGTGGAGCCCGATTATTTCGAGAAGCACGACATCCACATCCACGTGCCCGAGGGCGCGGTGCCCAAGGACGGCCCCTCGGCCGGCGTGGCCCTCAGCTGCGCGCTGATGTCCGCGGTGACCGGGCTTTCCGCCAGCGGGGAAGTGGCCATGACCGGCGAGATCACGCTGCACGGCCGGGTGCTGCCCATCGGCGGCGTGAAGGAGAAGCTGCTGGCCGCCTATCGCCTGGGCATCACCCATATCCTGCTGCCCAGGGAGAACGAAAAGGACCTGGAGAAGATCGACGCCGCGATCCTCGAAAATATGGACATCCGCCTGACGGACCGGGTGGACGACGCGCTGGAGGCCGTGCTGGAGCCGGCCGCGCAGCGCCAGGCGGGGTGATCGGCCCATGACCATCAAGAAGTCGAAATTCGTAAAGTCCCTCAGCGCCTTCGCCTCCTTTCCGGGGCAGGGGCTGCCGGAGATCGCCATGGTGGGGAAGTCCAACGTGGGCAAATCCTCGCTGATCAACAACATGACCGGCAATTCAAAGCTGGCGCGGACCTCCGCGGAACCGGGAAAGACACGGCTGGTGAACCTGTACCTGATCAACGAGGCCTTCTTCCTGGTGGACCTGCCGGGCTACGGCTTCGCCAAGGCCCCGAAGCAGGAAAAGCAGAAGTGGGCCGACATGATCGAGGGCTACCTGCGCAATTCACGGAATTTGAAGCACGTTTTCCAGCTGGTGGACGTGCGCCACGCCCCCACCGAGGACGATCAGCTGATGGTGGAATACCTGCGGCACTACGGCATTCCCTTTACCGTGGTGGCCACCAAAGCGGACAAGCTGTCCAAGGCCCAGCGGGGGCGGAGCATCCCGGTGATCTGCCGTACCCTGGGCGTCCAGCCCTGGGAGGTCATGGTTCATTCGTCAAAGGACGGCACCGGGAAGGACCGGCTGCTGGAGTTGATCGAGGCGCAGGTCGCGCCGGCGGTTGAGACCGAACAATAGTTCTTTAGTAGCGGCGTCGCCGTCTCGTGCGCGGAAAGCGCGCGCGATTCCGATTTGCCGCCACAATGGCGGCCCGGGGGACTCCGCTACAAAGAAAAACACAGAAGCATCGTTACTAACACGCCGCGTCTGTCGGCTTGAAGGGAGTTATCAACTTGGGAATCAAAGTGGCAAAGTTTGGCGGGTCTTCACTGTGCGACGCGGAGCACTTCCGCAAGGTCAAGGCCATCATCGAATCGGACTCCGACTATCATTACGTGGTGCCCAGCGCCCCCGGCAAGCGGTTTGACGCGGACGAAAAGATCACCGACCTGCTGTACCAGTGCCATCGCCTGGTGGAGCGCGGGCAGAGCCACGAGGAGCTGTTTCGCAAGATCGCGGAGCGCTACCTGGGCATCGCCCGGGAGCTGGAGCTGGACTTCGACATCGAGGGCCTGCTGATCGATACCTGCAACGCCATTCGCCAGTACAAGAACCCCGATTTTGCCGCAAGCCGCGGGGAATACCTGAACGGCATCATGCTGTCCAAATACCTGGGCTGGGATTTCATCGACGCCCAGGACGTGGTGAAGTTCGACCGGCAGGGCAACTTCGCCTCGGAGTGGACCAACGAGATCATGGCCGAGGCGCTGAGCCTGCATGAGCACGCGGTTATCCCCGGCTTCTACGGCGCCTATCCCAACGGCGACGTGCACACCTTCTCCCGGGGCGGCAGCGACATCTCCGGCGCCATCGTGGCGAGGGCTGCGAAGGCCGACCTGTACGTGAACTGGACCGACGTGTCCGGCTTCCTGATGGCCGATCCCCGCATCGTCAAGAACCCCAAGTGCATCCGGGAGCTGAGCTACCGGGAGCTGCGGGAGCTTTCCTACATGGGCGCGACGGTGCTGCACGAGGACGCCATCTTCCCGGTGCACAAGGCGGGCATCCCCACCAACATCCGCAATACCAACGCCCCCGAGGACCCCGGCACGATGATCGTGGTGAACCCGTCCCCGGACCGGCAGAAGGACCAGGTCATCACCGGCATCGCCGGCCACAAGAACTTCACCCTGTTGAGCATCGAGAAGGCCATGATGAACGCCGAGCTGGGCTTCGGTCGCCGGGTGCTCCAGGCGCTGGAGGACTTCGGTGTGTCCTTCGAGCACCTGCCCACCGGCATCGACACGATGTCCGTGGTGGTGGCGGACAAGGAGCTGGTGACCCGCAAGGAGCAGATCATACAGCGCATCCAGCAGACCTGCCAGCCCGATTCCATCGACATCAGCGCCGGCATCGCCCTGATCGCCACCGTGGGCCACGGCATGAACAACGCCCCCGGCACGGCGGCGCGCCTGTTCAGCGCGCTGTACGAGGCGGGCGTGAACATCCGCATGATCGACCAGGGCTCCAGCGAGCTGAACATCATCGTCGGCATCAGCATCGAGGATTTCGAGACCGCCATGAATGCCATCTACCGGGCGTTTGTGAAGGACTGATCCCTGAAGGGCACCTCAAAAAAACTATCATCGCCGCCGGACGGCTGAATTTCAGCCATCGAAGTGAGAATCCCTTTGGATTCTCAGTCGGCCTTGCCGACCGACTTGGCTCAATCGCAGATAGAGCCAAATCGCTTTCGCCTTGTAAAAACCTTGACTGCCCGCCAGGCAGCCTGCGTCTTTTGCAAGTCAAATCTGTCTAAAATTCATCTCGTTGGGCGACGCGATAGTTATTAGAGATACCCTGAAGGCTGAACGGCAGATCACTTTGGAGGTTCTCAAGATGAACGAAACGGGGCAGGGGAAGAGAGGCATCGACGTCGGCACGCTGGTCATGGCGCTGCTGTTCGTTGCCTCCGTGGCGGTGTTCAGGCTCACCAGCGGCGACAAGCTGTCGCACCTCTTCAAGCCGCTCTTCGTCTTTCTGAGGATGGCCTCCATCGTGGGCATCATCGGCATCGCCGCCTATTTCATCGGCGAGAGCGTGCCCCGCGCCTGGTACGACTACAGGCGCTTTCCCTTCAAGTGCTACGCCTGGGAGAAAAACGGGCAGATCTATGAGAAGTTCGGGGTGCGATGGCTCAAGACCCACAGCATCGACATGAGCAAAATCATGCCGAAGGCCTTTCCCAAGCAGAACACCATGAGCCGGGACAGGGCGCACCTGGAGCGGCTGGTGCAGGAGATGTGCAACGCCGAGCTGGTGCACTGGGTGCTGGCGTTTCTCAGCCCGGTGTTCTGGCTGCTGATCGAGGGCTGGTACGGCGTGGCCATCACCATCGGCTACGCCCTGAGCAATCTGGGGGACATCATGATCCAGCGGTACAACCGACCGCGCATAATAATGATACTCAAGAGGATGGAAGCATGCGAAAGTTATTGATCATCACATCGATGTATACCGGGCACGGTCACAAGAGCATCGCCGACGCCCTGGCGGAGCGCCTCTCCGCCTACAGCGATATCGAGGTCAAGATCATCGACGGCTTTTCCCTGATGAATCGATTTGAACAGTATATGGCCGAATACACCTATGGCCCGATCACCCGCATGCCCGGCAAGGCGTGGGAGTGGAACTTTATCGCGGGCCAGACGTTCAGGAAGCCGGTGACCGTCGTGGTGGCCTCCATGATACGCGCCAGGCTGCTGGCGCTGCTGAACAGCTTCCGGCCGGACGCCATACTTTCCGCCCACCCGATCTTCCTGGCGTCGGTGCTGGACGTCATGGACGACGCCGGGCTGGACATACCCTTGATCGCCCACGAGGTGGATCTGGTGGACATCACCCACTATTGGTATGATCCCCGCATCTTCCGGGTGCTCGCGCCGTCCAGGGAGGCCTATGAATGCACCGTCGCCCACGTGGACGACCCCTCGCGGGTCATCGAGGTGGGCTTTCCCGTGCGCAGCCGCTTCATCAACGTGCCCGCGCCCGCGCCCCACGAGGGCACCGTCGTCACCGTCATGAGCGGCTCCGAGGGCAGCGGCATCATTCGCGCCGTGACCCGCACGCTGCTCAAGCGCACCGACGTCCACGTCAACGTGGTCTGCGGCCGCAACAAGAAGCTGCGCAAGAAGCTGAAGAAGGACTTCGGGGAGCGCTACCACGGCAGGCTGAGCGTGATGGGCTTCATCGACCAGATCCAGGACGTCATGATCGCCAGCGACGTGCTGATTATGCGCGCCAGCCCCAACGCGGCCATGGAGGCCGTGGTGCTGAACGTGCCGGTCATACTCTTCGGCCAGCTGGCGGGGCAGGAGCTGCACAACCCGGACCTGCTCCAGGCCCACGGCGTGGCGAAGTACTGCCCGGACCCGGAGGCCCTTCCCGGCTGCCTGAAGGCGCTCTTTGCCGACGACGGGGCCGAGATCAGGGCCATGCGCGCCGCCCAGCGGGCCTACGCCCCGGCGGACAGCGCCGCCGAAACCGCGAAGCTGCTGAACGAGATGATAAAGCCCCGGAAGTGAAGCGTCCGATCGCCTGATCTGGCATAATCACCCGTCCAAACCCCTTGAATGGGTTGAGAATTGCAGGATGGACGGGCACATGCTTCAAATAAGAAATAACGTAAAATACCCGAAAACAGGCATAACATGCTCTTGACAATAAAATGATGTAATTGTATAGTACCGTTTAACGATATGCGTATATTTGTGTATGCGCGTAGCGCAAATCTGATTGGGAGGAATCCGATTATGAAGTTCAACAAGGCTATCGTTGCAATGATCCTCGCCATCGTGATGGTCATGGGTCTGGCCTCCGCCGCCATGGCAGAAGGCGCGCTGAAGATCGGCGTCATCGGCCCCTTCACCGGCGCGGCCGCGATTTACGGCAATGCCTGCAAGTTCGGCGCCCAGGTGGCCGCCGAGCAGATCAACGCCCAGGGCGGCATGCAGATCGAGCTGCTGAGCGAGGACGACGAGCACGACGCCGAGAAGTCCCTGAACGCTTACAACAAGGTGCTGGACGACGGCGCCCAGATGATCGCCGGCACCACCACCACCACGCCCTGCATCGCCGTCGGCGCCCAGGCCTATGAGGACCGCGTGTTCATGCTGACCCCCTCCGCCTCCTCTCCCGACGTCACCGCGAACAAGGACAACGTGTTCCAGGTGTGCTTCACCGATCCCGCGCAGGGCACCGCTTCCGCGCAGTACATCAAGGAGCATGCGCTGGGCGGGAAGATCGCCATCATCTACAACAACGCTGACGCCTATTCCACCGGCATCTACCAGACCTTCGTGGAGGAGGCCAAGGTGCAGGGCATCGAGGTCGTTTCCGAGACCACCTTCACCGACGACACCACCGACTTCTCTGTGCAGGTTTCCGCTGCGAAGGACGCCGGCGCCGATCTGGTATTCCTGCCCATCTACTACACCCCCGCTTCCATGATCCTGCAGACCGCCAAGTCCATCGGCTATGAGCCCGTGTTCTTCGGCGTGGACGGCATGGACGGCATCCTGACCATGGAGGGCTTCGACGCCTCCCTGGCCGAGGGCGTGTTCATGCTGACCCCCTTCTCCGCGGACGCCCAGGACGAGCGCACCCAGGCCTTCGTGACCCGCTACCAGGAGATCACCGGCGAGATCCCGAACCAGTTCGCCGCTGACTGCTACGACGCCGTGTACGCGCTGTACGAGGCCTCTCTGGCCGCCGGCATCGACGAGAGCGCCTCTCCCGAGGACGCCTGCGAAAAGCTGATCGCCCAGTTCACCGGCGACTTCCAGATCGAAGGCCTGACCGGCACCATGACCTGGGACGAGACCGGCGCGGTCACCAAGACCCCCACCGCCGTCGTCATCAAGGACGGCGCCTACGTGGGCTTCAACGGCTGAACTGCAACGAATTGAATCCCGGAGCTGACTGATTTGTAGCGGCGGCGCCCGTGCCGCCATCACGGCAGATCGGAGCCGCCGCTACACCATCGGGACATCCGGGACAGCCTGAGTCCTGTCCTCTCTGAGGTAACTGACGATTGTCAACATAATGGGGTGTTGATAATGGTCAGTTACCTTATATCACTTTCTAAGGAGTTGGAATATATGGTCCCATTCCTGCGATTTTTGATCAACGGCATCAGCCTGGGCAGCGTCTACGCCATCATCGCCCTGGGCTATACCATGGTCTACGGCATTGCCAAGATGCTGAACTTCGCCCACGGCGACGTCATCATGGTGGGCGCGTACATCGCCTTCTGCGCCATGTCCTATCTGGGCCTGCCGCCGGCCCTGGCGGTGCTGTGCGCCATGGCGGTGTGCACCGTGCTGGGCGTGGTCATCGAAGGCCTGGCCTACCGGCCCCTGCGCGAGGCCACCAAGTTGGCGGTGCTGATCACCGCCATTGGCGTGAGCTACCTGCTGCAAAACACGGCCCTGCTGATCTGGTCGGCCAACCCGAAGGTGTTCCCCTCTGTGTTCAGCGTGGGCTCCATCAAGCTGTTTGACGGCAACCTGATCATCACCAGCGAGATCATACTGACCATCGTGGCCAACATCGTCATCATGATCGCGTTGACGCTGTTCACCGGCAAGACCAAGATGGGCAAGGCCATGCGCGCGGTGTCCGAGGACCGGGGCGCGGCGGAGCTGATGGGCATCAACGTCAACCGCACCATCTCCGTGACCTTTGCCATCGGGTCGGCCCTGGCGGCCATCGCCGGCGTGCTGCTGTGCTCCTCCTATCCCACGCTGATGCCCACCACCGGCTCCATGCCGGGCATCAAGGCGTTCACGGCGGCGGTGTTCGGCGGCATCGGCTCCATTCCCGGGGCCATGATCGGCGGCCTGCTGCTGGGCGTGATCGAGATCCTGGGCAAGGCCTACATTTCCACCGAGCTGGGCGACGCCATCGTGTTCGCCGTGCTGATCATCGTGCTGCTGTTCAAGCCCGCCGGCCTGCTGGGCAAGCCGGTGCACGAGAAAGTGTGAGGTGGGGCATATGAAGCTGAAAAAGAGTACGATCAACAACATCATTTCCTTTGGCATCGTCATCGTGGCGTTCATCATCTGCCAGTCGATGATCGCCTCCGGCGCGATGAAGCGCTCGCTGAAGGGCCAGATGGTGCCCATCTGCGTTTACATCGTGATGGCGATATCGCTGAACCTGGTCGTTGGCATCTCGGGCGAGCTGTCCCTGGGCCACGCGGGCTTTATGTCCATCGGTGCGTTTTCCGGCATCATCGCCTCGGCGTGGTTCGGGGCGTTCGGCGTCCAGAATGACCTGATCCGGCTGATCCTCTCCATGATCATGGGCGGCGTCTTCGCGGGCATCTTCGGCGTGCTGATCGGCATACCGGTGCTGCGCCTACGGGGCGACTACCTGGCCATCGTGACGTTGGCTTTCGGCGAGATCATACGAAACGTGCTGAACTGCCTGTACTTCTCCCTGGAGGGCACGCGGCTGCACATCTCCTTCAACAACCCCAACATTCCCGGCACCATACTGGTCAATGGCCCCAACGGGGCCAAGGACGTGGCGAAGATCGCCACCTTCCCGGCGGGTTTTGTGCTGATACTGTTTACGCTGGTCGTGGTGATGAACCTGATCAACAGCCGCTCGGGCCGCGCCATCATGGCCACCCGGGACAACCGCATCGCCGCCGAGGCCATGGGCATCAACGTGACCAAGTACAAGATGATGGCCTTCGTCACCGCGGCGGTGCTGGCCGGCATGGCCGGCGCGCTGTACGGTCTGAACTTCTCCACCGTGGCGGCGTCAAAGTTCAAGTTTGACACGTCCATACTGGTGCTGGTGTTCGTGGTGCTGGGCGGCATCGGCAACATCTGGGGCTCGATCATCGCGGCGACCCTGCTGACCGTGCTGCCGGAGCTGCTGCGCGCCTTCGCCGACTACCGCATGCTGGTCTACGCCATCGTGCTGATCCTGGTGATGCTGGTCACCAACAACCCGATGCTGCGCTCGCTGTTCAGCCAGATCGGGCGGCGCAGGAACCGGGACGAGCAGGTACAGGTGGGAGGTGTTGACGAATGACACAGACCGAGGGCAAGAAGCGGCTGCTGGACACCAAGATGGTGCCCGCGCCAAGCCAGGGCATCATTCCCGAGCGCGACCTGTTGTCCACGCCGGTGCTGGAGGCGCGGCACCTGGGCATCGAGTTCGGTGGCCTGAAGGCCGTAGAGGACTTCAACCTGATCATCGGCAAGACCGAGATCGCCGGCCTGATCGGCCCCAACGGCGCCGGCAAGACCACCGTGTTCAACCTGCTGACCAAGGTATACCAGCCCACGATGGGCACGGTTCTGCTCAACGGCAAGGATACCGCGGGCATGAACACCGTGCAGGCCAACAAGCTGGGCATCGCCCGCACGTTCCAGAACATCCGCCTGTTCGACAACATGACGGTGGAGGACAATGTGCGCATCGGCCTGCACAACCAGGTCAGGTACGGCATGTTCACCGGCATCCTGCGCCTGCCCGGCTACTGGAAGGGCGAGCGCAGGCAGCATGAGAAGGCACTGGAGCTGCTGTCGATCTTCGACATGCAGGACCTCGCCGGCGTGCGGGCCGGCTCGCTGCCCTACGGCGCCCAGCGACGGCTGGAGATCGTCCGCGCGCTGGCCACGAACCCCTCGCTGCTTCTGCTGGACGAGCCCGCCGCAGGCATGAACCCCCACGAGACGGAGGAGCTGATGCACAACATCATCAAGATCCGCGACCAGTTCAAGATCGCCGTCATGCTGATCGAGCACGACATGAACCTGGTCATGGGCATCTGTGAGGGCATCTGCGTGCTGAACTACGGCCGCATTATCGCCAAGGGCACGGCGGACGAGATCCAGGCCAACCCGACCGTCATCGAAGCCTACCTGGGCAAGAAGAAGGAGGGCTGAGGCATGAGCGAATCGAACATGGGCAAGAGCCTGCTGCGGGTGGACGACATCCACGTCTACTATGGCAGCATCCACGCCATCAAGGGCATCTCCTT